>NZ_JAOQJL010000022.1:10372-18054 GCF_025566965.1 Blautia ammoniilytica
AAAATGTTATTACTTTAAGTGTGAATTTGACAGATAATGTAATGTTGGGAAGTTATAGTGAAACTGCATTAGCAGGAGCGGCAGCTGTAAATCAGATTCAGTTTATTTTTCAACAATGTTTAGTTGGACTGGGAGATGGAGTAGTAATTATTTGCAGTCAATATTGGGGTCGAAAAGAAGTAAAAAATATGAAGAAATTTTCAGCGATTGCCATGTGCAGTGCAATTTGTCTCGCTTTTTTATTGTTTGTATTTACCAGCACTGCTCCTGATCATGCGGTTGGCTTTTTTACTTCAGATCATATGATTATTAAAGAGGGTATGGATTATCTTTCTATTATCCGTTTTACATATGTACTTTTTGCTATAATCCAGATTCTTCTTGCAACTCTTCGTAGTGTTGAAGTTGTAAAAATAGCATTCCGTTTGTCAGTGATGGCATTTTTTCTTAATTGTGGAATAAATTATTTGCTTATTTTTGGAAAATTTGGCTTTCCAGAGTTAGGAATCAAAGGTGCTGCAGTAGGAACATTGTGTTCACGTATTGTTGAATTTATTGTTCTGCTTATGTTTATATGGAAGAAAGAGACGAAATTAAAGCTTAGGCTTGCAGATTATAAATGTTTAGATAAAAGTTTTTGCAAGGACTATTTCCGTATTACAGGCCCTTTGTTGATCACTCAGGGGCTGTGGGGATTGAATACAGCGTTGCAGACTTTTGTTTTAGGGCATATGAACTCAGCGGCAATTGCAGCAAACAGCGTTTCGTCCACCTTATTTCTTTTGATTAAGTCAGCTTCTGTAGGAGCAGCAGCATCAGCAACTGTTATAATCGGAACAATCATCGGAACAGGCGAAATAGAATTGGTAAAACGTTATGCTAAAAAAATGCAGAAGATATTTTTATGCATAGGGTTGTGTTCCGGTTTAGCTCTCTTTTGCTTAAAGGGACCTTTTTTGAGTCTGTATAATTTGCAGCCGGAAACAATGAAAATGACAAATACATTTTTAAATATATTATGTATTGTGGTTGTTGGAATGTCTTATCAAATGCCAACAAACAGTGGAATCATCCGCGGAGGCGGCAGTGTGAATTTTGTTGTGAAAATGGATTTGATAAGTATATGGGCGATTGTTATTCCGTTGTCATTTTTTATGGCTTTTGTTGTTAAGGCATCTCCTGTTGTAGTATTTGTCTGTTTAAATTTGGATCAGTTATTTAAATGTGTTCCTGCTTTCTTGAAAGTAAACTACGGAAATTGGATAAAAAAGCTGACAAAGGATTAATAGAATGGCAATGGTTGTTGTTAAAATACAAATTATACCATGAATAAAAAGGAAAATTCTTCTTGACTTCTGAATATTTTGGTAGTAAAATTACTTCAGTTCGTTAAACAACTAAAACTTCAAAGGAACAAATTCCTTGAAGGGAAAAAGTAGGAGCAGAAAACCTGTCTACAGAGAGCTGCATTTGGTGGAAAGCAGTGTCAGGCCTGTTTTGAAGATCATCCCTGAGAAGAGAAATCGAACGTTACTGTGACAAGTAGATTTCCCCGGCTGTTCCCCGTTATCGGAATCGCGTATGTCAGTACGTTGTCTTTTCGTACTTGTTTCAAAGGAGAAACAGGGTGGTTGCGGCTTATATGTCCGTCCCTAGTTTAGGGGCGGATTTTTTTATGTAATAGGAAATTACTCCGTAATGTTCCTATTACATAAAAACGCTCCGCGAGGATGCGACCAGATGCATGAGGAATATGTCTGCTGAAGCAGACTGCATCTGGCGCGCAAAGCGTAACAAGTCCCTCAAAGATTGAGGAATTCAGGGAGTTTGAAGCGGACTTGTCCGCTTTGTTCTGTAAATAACGCAATCGTATAAAAGGCTAAAATCCTGACAAGTAGCCAAAGGAGGAAACATCATGAAAGTCTTTAAAAAAATCATGAATGCAGTAGTAGCAGTGGAAAAATTTATTCTTGTAATATCTACTTTGCTGATACTGATCTTGACTGTAGGAAATGTATTTTCCCGTAAAGTCATCCATCGTTCCTGGTCCTTTACCGAGGAACTTGTGGTTGCAGTCTTTGTACTTGTTACATTGATGGCTGCCGCATTAGCATGTCGGGAAGGGGAATTGGTCAACCTGTCGCTGGTTACAGACCGTCTTCCTGAAAAAATGAAAAAACCGTCAGTGATTCTGAGCACTATCCTGTGTGTGATTTTTACTGCCATTTTATTCAGGTTTGGCATGGATAAGGTCCTCACGCAGCTTGCAAATGGAAAACGTACCTTTGTATTGAACTGGCCGGAGTGGATCTTCTGGTCTTTTGTTCCCATTGGATCCGGATGTATGATTTTACATTTTATAGAATTTTGCATTGATTTTTGTACTGATAAAAATAAAAAGGAGGATAAATAAATGATAAGTGCGGTTTTATTTGTTTCATTTTTTATTTTCCTGATCATGGGCGTGCCTATTGCAATCTGTCTGGGACTGTCTTCTGTGTGTGCGATCCTGTATTCAGGAACATCGCTGACCATAGTAGCGACCAATATGTATGCCGGAATCAGTAAATTCCTGCTTCTGGCTATTCCGTTTTTCGTACTTTCCGGAAATATTATGGCAAAAGCCGGAATTTCCAAAAGACTTGTTAAATTTGTAGATACCTGCGTAGGACATAGAAGAGGCGGTATTGCTATTGTGTGTGTTATTGTTGCCTGCTTTTTCGGAGCAATTTCCGGATCTGGTCCGGCTACGGTAGCAGCACTTGGTGCAGTTCTGATTCCTGCTATGGTGGAAAGAGGCGGCTTTAGTGCTCCCTTTTCTACAGCATTAATGGCAACCGCAAGTTCGATCGCCATTGTTATACCACCAAGCATTGCATTCGTTGTTTATGCTTCTATTACAGGCGTATCCATTGCGGATATGTTTATGGCAGGTATTGTTCCTGGCATCCTGATGGGTTTTGCTCTTGTGATCGTGGTTATGGTAGAAGCCAGAAGAAAGGGCATTCAGCCTGAACAGAAGAAAGCGAGTGCTAAGGAAAGATGGGCAGCCTTTAAAGATGCATTCTGGGGATTCTTGATGCCAGTGATTATCCTTGGTGGTATTTACGGCGGTATTTTTACTCCTACGGAAGCAGCGGCAGTATCCGTTGTATATGGACTTTTCGTTGGTATGGTGATCTACCGGGAAGTGAAGCTGAAGGATCTGTTTGATATTTGTGTGGAATCAGCAAAAACAACCGGCGGAATCATGTTGATTGTTGCATGTGCGTCTCTGTTTTCTTATGTATGCACCAAGTTTGGTATTGCAGATGCAGCTTCCCAGCTTCTTGGCAGTATTGCACATAATCAGTTTACCTTCCTTCTGATCGTAAACATTATTTTCCTGATTGCAGGATGCTTCATTGATGCAAACTCTGCAATGTATATTTTTATCCCGGTAATGCTTCCGGTGTGCAAAGCACTTGGTTATGACCTGGTTGCTTTTGGTGTTATGGCAACTGTCAATTTGGCAATCGGACAGGTAACACCTCCAGTTGGAGTAAACCTGTTTGTGGCGATTGGAATTAAGATCAAAAAAGGTTTGGAAGTTACTCTTCAGCAGATTTCCAAAGCAGTTATGCCGATGCTGGCAGCCTGTGTAGCCGTACTTCTGGTAGTAACTTATGTTTCGGCTGTATCTGTGGCTCTTCCAAAAGCCCTTGCAAAAAACGGCTCTTATTCAGGAGATCCGGAAACAGGAGACAGCGGTTCTTCCGCAGCATCAGCAGCAGGAGATGAGGATCATTCTTTTAATGAGATCGGGGATTACAGTGATCTTGGATGGGAAGAAACTACCTGGAACTTTGCTTGCTCCACAACAGAAACATCTACCTGGGCAGACGGTGGCCGTAAGTTTGGCGAACTGATGGAAAAAGCTACAGGCGGAAAGGTGAAAGTTAACGTATATGCAGCAGATCAGCTGACAAACGGCAATCAGTCTGAAGGTATCCAGGCATTGATGAACGGAGACCCGGTACAGATTTCCATGCATTCCAATCTGATCTATTCTGCATTTGACCCAAGGTTTAATGTAGTATCTCTGCCGTTCATTTATGATTCTGTAGAAGATGCAGATGCAAAATTTGACGGAGAAGCCGGAGAAAAATTAAAAGAAATCCTTAGCGAGTACGGACTTCATTGCATGGGAATTGCGGAGAATGGTTTCCGTGAGCTGACCAACAGTGTGCGGGAAGTAAAATCCGTAGATGACATGAAAAACCTGAAGATCCGTGTAGCAGGTTCTAACCTTCTTATGGAATGCTATAAGAGATGGGGTGCAGATGCAACCAATATGAACTGGTCTGAGACGTATACCGCACTTCAGCAGAATACGGTAGAAGGACAGGAGAATCCGCTGCCGGCAATTGATGCGGCCAGCGTGCAGGAGGTTCAGCCGTACTGCTCCATGTGGGACGCAATTTATGATTGTCTGTTTTTCTGTATCAACCAGGAAATTTATGACGGACTGACTCCACAGCAGCAGGCTGTTGTAGACGAGGCAGGCCAGAAAGCAGTAGAGTATGAGCGTTATATCAACCGTTCCGGTGATGAAGAGATCATGAACCGCTGGGCAGAGAAAAATGGTGTAACCTTTACTGCAAAAGAGGATATGGACATTGATTCCTTTAAAGAAGCTGTGGATGGTGTAGACGAGTGGTTTATTGAAGAACTGAAAGGCCAGGGCTATGATGATGCTGAAGAACTGGTAGAAGCATTTACCGGCATTGGAGATTACAGTGATCTTGGCTGGGAGGAAACTACCTGGAATTTCGCATGCTCCACAACAGAAACTTCTACCTGGGCAGAGGGTGGCCGTAAGTTCGGTGAATTGATGGAAAAAGCTACAGGCGGAAAGGTAAAAGTCAACGTATATGCAGCAGATCAGCTGACAAACGGTAATCAGTCTGAAGGAATCCAGGCATTGATGAATGGAGATCCGGTACAGATTTCCATGCATTCCAATCTGATCTATTCTGCATTTGATCCAAGATTTAATGTGGTATCCTTGCCGTTCATTTATGATTCTGTAGAAGATGCAGATGCCAAATTTGATGGTAAAGCAGGAGAAAAAATGAAGGAAATCCTCAGCGAGTATGGACTTCATTGTATGGGTATTGCGGAGAATGGTTTCCGTGAGCTGACTAACAGTGTACGTGAAGTGAAATCTGTGGATGATATGAAAAATCTGAAGATCCGTGTGGCAGGCTCTAATCTTCTTATGGAATGCTACAAGAGATGGGGTGCAGATGCAACCAATATGAACTGGTCTGAGACATATACTGCGCTTCAGCAGAATACGGTAGAGGGACAGGAAAATCCGCTGCCGGCAATTGATGCAGCCAGTGTGCAGGAGGTTCAGCCATATTGTTCTATGTGGGATGCAATCTATGATTGTCTGTTCTTCTGTATTAACCAGGAAATTTATGATGGACTGACTCCGCAGCAGCAGGAAGTAGTAGATAAAGCCGGAAGAATGGCAGTAGAGTATGAGCGTTACATCAACCGTTCTGGTGATACAGAGATCATGAACCGCTGGGCAGAAAAAAATGGCGTAACATTTACAACAAAAGAAGACATGGATATTGATTCCTTTAAAGAAGCTGTAGATGGCGTAGACGATTGGTTTGTAGAAGAATTGAAGAACCAGGGCTATGAGGATGGTCAGGAGCTGGTGGACGCATTCAAATAAATTTCCGGTTCAGATTAAAAGTAAAATCAGAAATCAGCGAATGACTCAGAAAAGACCGGTGATCCGCAGGGAACACCATACCAGCAGCAGAGCCATAATGTTGTTCATAAGTTTATAATGGCTGCTGTAGAATTGCTTCAGAATGTTTCCTGCAAAAGCCCAGATCAGGTTTCCGAGGGCACCAAGGAACATCAGATATAAAGCAAAAAGAAACAGCATAAAAACACCGGATTCGTAGGGCAGGATATATGCGGAGAACATAGTCAGCCCATAGATAATGATCTTTATATTAATAAGCTGCAGAAAAAAGCCCATCAGCCATGTGGGCTTTTTTTCGTGGCTGCTTTGCGCTGGCGGCTGTCTTTTGAAGGTCTGCCAGGCCAGGTAAAGCACGTAAGCAGCTCCAAGATATTTCATTACAGGTTGAATCCCAGGAACAATGCTAGACAGAGCAGTACAAAATATTCCGGAAAGACACATTAATGTAAGGGAACCGGTCCAAATGCCGGTCATAAAAGGCAGATTTTTGGAAAAACCATATTTACTGGCAGTGGACAAAAGCAGAATGTTATTGGGGCCTGGTGACCATACGGTCAGGATGGCAGAAAGGGTCATTTCAATAAAAATGGATAATGGCATGAAAAAACCTCCTTTTGGAATAATAGTAAAATGATAACATAAATAATGGAATTAATCAAAAATCATATTGCAAAAATTGGTTATAATCAATATAATGAAAGCGGATTCTGAAACAAGAAGGAATCCTGACGCAAAAGCCAGAAGCGGAGTCTGACTTCTAAGCACAAAGAAAAGGAGAATGGGAAAATGGCAAATATTTTAATTAGCCCTTCAAAATATGTACAGGGCGCAGGCGAAATGAAAAAACTTGGTACCTATGCTGCAAATTGCGGAAAAAAGGCACTGGTTCTGATCAGTGCAGGCGGTTATAAAAGGATTGGAAAGCTGGTAGAAGACAGCTTTGCAAACAACAGCTGTGAAGTGGTTTTTGACTATTTTAACGGAGAATGCTGCAATAGCGAGATCGATCGTCTTGTGCAGGTCGTTAAAAATAATAATTGTGACCTTACCATCGGTATTGGCGGAGGAAAGATCTTTGATACAGCAAAAGCAGTGGCCTATTATGCCGGAACTCCTGTATTTATCTGTCCTACTATCGCATCTACAGATGCACCATGCAGTGCTTTATCTGTAATTTATACAGCAGAAGGTGTATTTGAGAAGTATCTGTTCCTTCCGGCAAATCCTAATATGGTTCTGATGGACACAGATATTATTGCAAAATCACCGGTTCGTCTTACAGTAGCCGGTATGGGAGATGCACTTGCAACATATTTTGAGGCAAGGGCATGCAAAAGAAGCGGGGCAACTTCCTGTGCAGGCGGGAAAACAACAGAGGCAGCCATGGCACTGGCAGAGCTTTGTTTTAATACCTTGATGGAAGAAGGCGTAAAGGCAAAACTTGCACTGGAGACGGGTGTATGCACTCCTGCAGTTGAGAAGGTGATTGAAGCGAATACACTTCTTTCAGGGATTGGTTTTGAAAGCGCAGGACTTGCGGGTGCTCACGCCATTCACAATGGATTTACAGTACTGGAAGAGTGCCATCATATGTATCATGGTGAAAAGGTTGCGTTTGGTACTCTCACCCAGCTGGTACTGGAGAATATCCCACAGGAAGAACTGGAGGATATTATTTTGTGGTGTATTGAAGTAGGTCTTCCTGTAACTCTGGCAGAGCTTGGTGCGGATCAGGTGACCGACGAGCAGCTGATGGAGGTTGCCAAAACTGCATGTGCAGAAACAGATACTCTTCATAATATGCCTTTTGAGGTTACACCTGAAACAGTATTTGCTGCGATCAAGGCAGCAGATGCTTATGGCAGATATTATCTGGGTGAAGAGTAATTTTATAAAAAAATGTATAATGATG
>NZ_JAOQJL010000022.1:18304-60810 GCF_025566965.1 Blautia ammoniilytica
TGAAAAATATAACAAAAACAGATCGAGAATATTATGCTGAACTGTGCGAAAACACAAAATATAAAGTTCATGCAAAAAACTATACAGGTAAAAATATACAAGTAAAATAAAAAACTACCTTGCATAATAGGAAAAAATATGATATCCTTATGCTAAATTGGGAAAGAAGTTGAACCTGTTGGATTTGACAGTGCTTTTCAGGGGTGTTTGGCATATGGATCCGGCAGGGAGAAGGTATTTTAAAGGGTGCATATATGGTACAGGGAATACGTTTCCTAAGGCTGAGATAGGTGACGCATGACAGCAGTATCATTTGCAAAATATTATATAATGGGGGTGGAACTAATGAATAGTTCACTTATCTGGTACGCAGTATTGGTTGTAGTAGTTGCTGCGTTCGTCTTTGTATTCTTCAATTACGTGAAGGTTAAGAAGCTTGAAGAAGGAACAGACGAGATGGTAGAGATGGCCGGGATCATCCGCAGTGGAGCCGGTACATTTCTGAAAGCGGAGTTTAAGGTGATCGCCATTATCGGGATCATTATTGCTCTGGTATTTAGTTTATTTGTAGAAGCAACAAGTGGTATTACTTTTCTTATGGGTGGTCTGATGAGCAGTCTTGTCTGCATCATTGGTATGAAGAGTGCCACTTATGCAAATGTGCGTACTGCAAATAAAGCACGCGAGTCACTTTCCATCGGTGAGACCGTAAAGGTTGCACTTTGTGGTGGAAGTGTGAGTGGTATCGCAGTTCAGGCTTTTGGTATGTTCGGCCTTCTCCTGGTGCTGATCATCTGGGGGATTGATGCAGATGCTACCGGTCATGGACTTATTGCGAACATGAACTGTAATCCTTCTATTATGAGAGTTACAACATATTCTCTGGGATGCTCCATTGTTGCCATGTTTAACAGGGTTGCAGGCGGTAACTATACCAAGGCTGCAGATATTTCTTCTGATATCCTTGCTAAGATCCGTCATGACATGCCTGAAGATGACAGCCGTGTACCCAACGTAATCGCAGACTTTATTGGTGACAATGTTAATGATATTGCAGGTAACTGCTCTGACCTTCTGGAGAGTTTTGTAGCTACTATCGCTGCCTCCATTATGATTGCTGTCACTCTGTTTGTAAATGATATTGTAACCATTCCGGAAGAAACATTCACACGGATGATTCTTTTCCCAGTGATCCTTGCAGGAGTGGGACTGATCGGATGTCTGATCGGACTTACCTATGCCTCTGTTCGTAAGATGGGTAATGATCCATCAAGAGAGCTGAATCTTGCAACATGGATTTCTGCGGGACTTACGGTTATTCTCAGCCTGATCGCATCTTATGTATTATTTGGAAATGTTGAACTGTATTCTGAAATGAAAGCCGGATGGGCTTCTCCGTGGATCTCCAGTATCCTGGGCATCATCAGTGGTATTGCCATTGGAAGTATTACAGAGTACTATACAAGTGACAAATACAAACCAACCCAGGAACTTGCCAAGATGGCTACAGAGGGCGAGGCATTTGTTATCACCAAAGGTGATGCGATTGGTTCCCGTTCTGCACTGTTCCCAATTCTGATCATTGGTGTTGCATTGTTTGTCTCAGGTAAGATCAGCGGTACATATGGTATTGCTATTTCTGCACTTGGTATGCTTTCTTTCGTAGGTGCTACTGTTTCTATTGATGCATTTGGTCCTATCGCAGATAATGCAGGCGGGCTGGCAGAGTCCTGCCACCTGGAGCATAAGGTCAGGGTGATTACAGATAAGCTTGATTCTGTAGGTAATACTACAGCAGCTATCGGTAAAGGTTTCGCTATCGGTTCTGCTGCATTTGCAACTGTTTCCCTGATCGTTGCCTATGTTGGTAATTATACTGCAAATGGGGAGGAGCCGGTTCTGAATATCGCTTCCTTTATCGTTGTTGCAGGTGGATTGATCGGTGGTGCACTGATCGAGTATTTCTCAGCTATGCTTACTGACAATACCATCGAATCTGCTAAGCTGATGGCAGATGAGGGTGACAAGATGCTGTCTATTCCTGGCGTATTGGAAGGCAAAGTAAAACCGGATTACAACAAGCTGATTAGTATGGCTGCTAACCAGGCTTTGAAGAAAATGGTAGTGCCATCTATTATGGCTCTTTGCATTCCTGTGATCGGTGGATTTGTTTTCGGTGTACAGTTTGTTGGCGGTATTCTGGTAGGTGCAACTATCGTTGCTATTCCAAGAGCACTGTTTATGGGTAATTCCGGTGGTGCATTTGATAATGCTAAGAAGTATATTGAGAGTGAAGCTCTGCCGGGCCACGGCAAAGGTTCTGCAGCGCATAAGGCAGCTGTTACTGGTGATACAGTTGGTGATACAAGAAAGGACGTTGTAGGTGTTGCTCTGGATATCTTTATTAAGAGTATGTCTACAGTAGCCAATACACTTGCTTCCCTGTTTTCAACCATTACTTTGATCCGCTAAAAGAAAAGAATAGGTGCAGGGGTATCCCTGAAGAAGAGGCCTTCATCCGTCTGGGTGGAGGCCTTTTTGAGGGTGGGGAAATACTGGAAAATAATAATTGACAAATTGAGTATGCTGCTTTTGCAGGTTGAAGAAAAGATATGTTTATATATCAGGGCTTCGTTTTCGGATTTCTCCCGTGATATATAACCAAGATCTTTTCTGCCCTGCAACGAACGATACTCTTTTGTCAGTTGTTGTTTTCCTACTCTTTTTTGGAGACCAATCTCTATAAGCGAAATAAATTGACATTATTTGCAGGTTAGCTTACAATTCATAGTGAATTAGTGGATGAAAATCATGTTTTTTAGAAGAAAAGTAATTTGAGATATGGAATCCCAATCAATTAGGCAGGTGGACGTTGTAGAAAAGCCTAAAAATTTCAAAATCTATAGCGGTAAATACATCAAGAAGCCGCATAAGGAAATTAATGATCAGTGAGTAAAAATAAGGTGGTAAACGATGATTACAGGTGCAATTAAAAACAAGGTGGATAAGATTTGGACAGATATTTGGGCGGGAGGTATTACCAATCCATTGACTGTTATTGAATAGTTGACATACCTGATGTTTATCTGTTCTTTGGTGATGAAGACAATTAAGGATGTAAAAGATAATGCGGTAAGCATAGCAGGGTAAAACTTGAAAAAGAGAATTTTAAAAAGTATGCTGAATGAATAAGTTGTGATGCCGCATAGAAAGGAGCATGAAAGAATGACACAGGAATCACAGACACCGCATAAGAGGCGGGTTCGATATAAAGGAAAATACCCAAGGAAATTTGAGGAGAAATATAAGGAGCTGCAGCCGGAAAAATATCAGGATACGGTTCAGCATGTGATCCAGAAAGGAAATACACCGGCAGGGATGCATATTTCTATTATGGTAAATGAGATTCTGGACTTTTTGCAGATCCAGCCCGGGCAGACTGGCTTTGATGCTACATTGGGATATGGAGGTCATACCAAGGCTATGCTTAAGTGCCTGAAAGGACAAGGCCATATTTATGCTACAGATGTAGATCATGAAGAGGCTGCAAAAACAAAAAAGAGACTGGAAGAGCAGGGATTTGGAGAAGATTTGCTTACAATACGTTTGCAGAATTTCTGTACGATCGATCAGATTGCAAAGGATGCTGGCGGTTTTGATTTTATTCTGGCTGACCTGGGTGTGTCTTCCATGCAGATCGATAATCCGAAAAGAGGTTTTTCTTTTAAAACAGATGGTCCGCTGGATCTGCGCCTGAACCAGGAAGCGGGGATCAGTGCAGCACAGCGACTGGATACAATTACAAAAGAAGAACTGGCTGGTATGCTTGAAGAAAATGCAGATGAACCATATTGTGAGGAAATCGCAAAGGCTATTACGGATGAGGTGAGAAAGGGAAATCATATAGATACTACTTTTAAGCTTCGACAGGTAATCGAGAAAACCTTGTCTTTTATTCCTGAGAAGGACAGAAAGGAAACAGTGAAGAAAACCTGTCAGAGGACCTTTCAGGCTTTAAGGATCGATGTTAATAATGAATTTGAAGTTTTATATGAGTTTATGGAAAAGCTTCCCGGTGCGTTAAAGCCAGGCGGAAGGGCTGCCATCCTTACATTCCATTCCGGAGAGGATAAGCTGGTGAAGAGGGCTTTGAAGGAGGGATACAAGGCTGGGATTTATGAGGATTATTCCAGGGATGTGGTGCGTCCATCTGCAAAAGAGTGTGCCGGGAATCCAAGAGCACATTCTACTAAAATGCGCTGGGCGGTGAAGCGGTAGTTTTGGCTTTGCCAAGAAAAAATCAGCCTGAGAAGATATCAGCCTGAGAAGATATAAGCCTAAGAAGAAATAAGTCAGGAAAGTAATTGGCCTTGTATGGAAGAAATGATTGTTGATTTTCCTGGATTATAGGGTATAATAGACACAGGGTCTTTTTGAAAAGACACAGTAACTGCCGGGAAGTAAGACAGTTACAAGACACCAACATATCCGTGTAAAACGGGCCAAAGGAGGATATTATGAAGAAACGTATTGCTGTACTGTTAGCACTTTCATTAACAGCTGCACTGCCGTGTACAGTTATGGCTGAGGACACAGCTGAGGAGGCAACAGAAGCACAGGAGACTGATGCAGATGCACAGGATGAAGCTGCAGAGGAGAAATCTGAAGGCGTAATGACTTATCAGGAGTACATGGATGCTGACCTGGATTCAGAGGTTACTGTAGAGACTTATGTTCAGGCAAAGCAGAGCTGGTGGGAAGATAAGGCAACCGTTTATACACAGGACAAAGACGGTGCTTACTTTGTTTACAATATGGCCTGCTCTGAAGAAGATTATGATAAGCTGGTTCCTGGAACAAAGATTAAGGTTACAGGATATAAGGCTGAGTGGTCAGGAGAAGTGGAGATCACAGATGCGACCTTTGAGATCGAGGATGGAGAATATGTGGCAGAAGCTCTTGATGTTACAGATCTTCTTGGAAAAGATGAGCTGATCGACCATCAGAATGAGTATGTATCTTTTAAAGGCATGACAGTAGAGGCTTCTCAGCTTGATGGTGAGGATGTGGCTTTCCTTTACAACTATGATGGATCCGGAAGCCAGGGTGATGACCTGTATTTTAATGTTTCTTACAATGGAGAGACATATACATTTACTGTCGAGTCTTATCTTTGCGACAAGGATTCTGATGTATACAAGGCAGTTGAGGGTCTGAAGATCGGTGACAAGATCGATATGGAAGGCTTCCTGTACTGGTATGAGGGTGTGAATCCACACATCATCTCTGTTACACCTGCAGAATAATTGAGGCGGATGATCTCGCTTATCAGGTGATAGCAGAAGGATAAAAAGATATATCAGCTGGGAGATGACTCCCACCTCTATAGGTGGTGAGCAACAAGCTGGTATCAGTGATGGGAGTCAATCCCCCAGCTGATATAGCCTCCGGCAGGATTGCAGAGGTGCGCAGGAGAAGTATGTCATGCAATTGCATGACGCGCACCTCGCAGCAAGAATGCCGAGGCATTCTTGAATTGTAAAAAGAATCTAACAAACAAGAATTAAGATAATAATAAGAATAGAAATCCCGCAGCTGTGGCAGTTATGTCAGGCTGCGGGATTTTTGTCATTCAGAAAAGGTGCAGGCAGGCTGCTAACGCTGTCTGGCATATGAAATCCCTGTAGGGATTACTTGCTTTTGCAAAAATGGCGGAGCAGCAGATATATAAGAATCAGGATCCAGGCGGCTGCCAGGGAACCAAGAAGCAGCATGGCGGTGCCAGGCAGTGGTCCCAGATCTTTTTTACCTCCGGAAGCGCTATCTGCCTGGTCCAGATGATACAGGGAAGAAACGTCACTGTACAGCTTCTTTATGAAATCATCATTGACTTCCTGCTTCCTGCGGACAGATTTGGTAACAGTTTCGATCAGCTGTCCTGCAGCATCTCTAAGAGAAGCAGAGCCGTTAAATACCGGGGTGATAAAGGTATTAGCCATGTTGTCAAGAAGCAGCCTGGAGGCCTGGATCTTAATGTTATAGTGGGCGTTATTATCCTCACCAGCTTTGGACAGATAATCCTGGTATTGGTCACTGTTCTGGGCTTTGGATGTAACCGGAACATAACCTTCTGTTTCAGAATAGGCAGTTTGCACATCATTGGTCAGAAGATATTGGGTGAACAGCCAGGAAGCCAGTACCTCCTGGGGATCTTTTTTGTTAAAGATACATACCGAAGGCCCCTGGGAGATCATGGAAGGATGATCAGGGTCAAACTGTGGAATGGTCATCACTTCTGTGTCAAAGTCTACCAGTGCACTGTCGCTGATATCACACAATGGAGCATTGGTACCCATCCAGGTAGAGCCTGCAGTGGAATCCACAGCAAAAATACACTGGCCTGCATTCAGGAAATTGGCTGGGTAGCTGGAAATCTTAAATGTGGAGAAAGCACCTGTTTTGGCATGGGCTGCTATAGTATTTAACAGTTCTTTGGTTGTGTCGTTAAACAGATCGATCTCACCATCAGAAGTGGAATATCCTGCCCCTTTTTGCTTCAGCATCTGGATCATCATATTATCCGTAGACTTGTATATGAAAGGAATCATCACATCCTGTCCGTTGATCAGAAACTTTCCGTCTGAATCCTTTTTCATAGCTGCTTCGGACACTTCCCATACAAAATCCCAGGTCAGAGTTTCGGGAAGAGTATAGCCAAGGGCTTCCACATAGGTCTTATTTACATAGCAGGCTTCAGTGGAGCGCATAAAAGGCAGTGCATAATAATGGCCGTCAAAAGAGCATTCATCCAGGAATTTTGGGATGATCTCATCACTGGATGGAGAATCAAAGGTCAGTTCGCTGCCGCCCAGGCCGTAATTTTGATCTGCGATCAGGTCATCCAGAGGTACTACTGTACCTTGTCCGGTGAGATAAGTGGCAATATGGTCAGGGTAAGTGATACATACATCCGGGGTAGTGTCTGTGGCAATATTGGTGATCACATCATTGTAGATTTTGCCGTAATCTGTATACAGACGGATGTTTACAGTAATATTGGGATACAGCTCCTGAAAATCAGAGATGGCTTTTTTATAAATATCGGTCTGGGTTTTGTTGGTATCATTTTTGGCCCAGAACGTGATCTCATAATCCTTGGAGGTATCAAAGGCTTCCGGTACAGAGAAGGAAGTTTGTTCTTTGGAGCCGTGGCAGCCTGCAAAAAGAGGCAGACAGGCTGTCAGTGTAAGAAGAAGCAGGGGCTTTGTATGTAATTTCATCCTTTGATTCCTCCTTTCGATACACCGGACATGATCTTTTTGCGGAATACAAGGAATAAAAGGATCAAGGGCAGGGAAATGACCACAACCGCCGCCATCATGGCTGGGATATTTTCGCGGCCAAAGCCGTTTTCGCGGATTTCCTGGATCCCGTTGGAAACAAGATAGTAATCCGGATTATCTGTGATCAGTCTGGGCCATACATAGGAATTCCAGCACTCGATCACTTTCAGTACCCCAATGGTAACCATAGTAGGCTTGCAGATGGGGATCATGACTTTGCAAAGATATTTCAGATCTGATGTACCATCCACCTTGGCTGCCCTGTACAGCTCGTCTGGAACCTGCTGGAAATTTTCTTTCAGCAGATAAATATAGAATACCGATGTGATAGAGGGCAGGATCAGTCCGGCAAAGGTATTACGCATATCCAGGTTTGTGATCGTAACAAAGTTGGTGATGATCACAAGTTCATTGGGAATCATCATCAGGGAAAGAAACAGGGTGAACATCAGGTTTTTGCCTGGAAAGGACAGTCTGGCAAAAGCAAAGGCCGCCAATGTGATCACGATCATCATGATCCCTGTGGTTACAATTGTGAAAAACAGGGTGTTTCCCAGATACCGTGCCAGTGGAACTGAGGTAAATGCATCTTTATAGTTCTGAAGGGTAGGCGACAGAGTAAAGAAAGCGGGAATATGCTCACTGTTATAGGAATTATAATTTTTTACTGAAGTTAGAAGCATCCAGTAAAATGGAAAAAGTACGATCAGTCCCCAGATGCTAAGCAGTGTATACAGGCATATCTGGCTGAATCTACGTCTGCGCCTGGCAGAAGCTTTGATTTTTATGTAGTCAATCTGATTTTTCATGGTTATATCCTCTTTTTGCTGGAACTTACAAGCAGGTTGATGCAGGTGATGGTGAGCACGATCACAAAAAGGATGATGGCTGCGGCTGAAGCATAGGATGGATAACCGCCTCCATTGCCATATAGCATGTCATAAACATATCCTACAATGGTATTCATACCTGCTGCGTTCAGATCCGTACCAAACAAGGCAACTGCATCGCTATAGGCCTTAAAAGCACCGATAAATCCGGTGATCACCAGATAAAACACCGTAGGTGAGATCATGGGAAGGGTGATCCTTATAAAAGTACGGAATCTGGAAGTGCCGTCTACCCGGGCTGCATTATAGTAGTTTTTGTCTACAGAAGCCAAGGCGCCTGTCAGGATCAGGACCTTAAAAGGCATAACAACCCAAATGGTGTAAAAGCACAGCACAAACATTTTTGCCCAATAAGGGCCGTCAATGAAATCCACAGGCCCTTTGCCGAACCAGGCCAGCATCAGGTTGATCAGGCCGTCTGTGTAGGCTGTTTTTTTGAAAAGGATCATAAATACAAGTCCCACTGCCAGAGTGTTGGTCACATAAGGCAGGAAATAAACGGTTTGGAACAGGTTTTTCAGTGCCTTGATACTGCTTACTGCCATGGAGATCAGCAGTGACAAAAGTGTGGACAAAGGTACGGTGATGATCACAAGGATAAAGGTGTTTTTCACTGCCTGCAAAAAATAGGTGTCGTGAAGCACGTAGGAATAATTATATAAGCCTGTGCCATAATAGGTCTGGGAGGCAGAGTTATAACCCTCTTCAAAGGAGTAAATAAATACATCGATGAGAGGATATACCATAAAAACGCCAAGGAATAATATGGCAGGCAGAAGGTACAGCCAGCCTTTATAATTTCTTTTTTTCATAGCTGCCTCCTGTCATGCCAGATCTGCAGGGATCCGCGCGTCGGTCGCCCGGTCAAACAGAAAGACCTTGCCTGGTTTTAATGCAAAATGAACCACAGAAGAAGAAAGATCCACCTTGTTTTCTGCACTGATAATGGATCGGATGGCCTGATTTTCGCAGGCCGGATGTGTGGATACCACACTGATATCCCTGCCCATCACTTCTATTCCCGAAAGCTGGCAGGAGAGAGGTCCATCCTCCCTGAGGATAAATCCTTCCGGCCGGATCCCTATATATAGCTCCTGATCCGGCAGATTCTTTGCAGAAAGGATTTTTTGATCGTTCAGATAAATGCCTCCGTCTTTGCTGAAGCCTTTAAATACATTGATCTGAGGAGTTCCGAGAAATCTGGCAAC
This sequence comes from Blautia ammoniilytica, assembly GCF_025566965.1. Taxonomy (NCBI): domain Bacteria; kingdom Bacillati; phylum Bacillota; class Clostridia; order Lachnospirales; family Lachnospiraceae; genus Blautia; species Blautia ammoniilytica. The sequence goes on from NZ_JAOQJL010000022.1 coordinate 27,746, forward strand.
AAAAAGATTGCAGGGGTCATCGTATACCTGCTGAGGCTTGCCGGTCTGCTGCACAAGGCCATCTTTCATTACTACGATACAGTCAGAAATACTCATGGCTTCTTCCTGATCATGGGTAACGAAAACAGTGGTGATCTTTGTAGCCTTCTGGATCTTGCGGATCTCTTCTCTTGTCTGGAGACGGAGACGGGCATCAAGGTTGGAAAGGGGCTCATCTAGAAGAAGGACATGAGGCATTTTTACAAGTGCCCGGGCAATGGCAACCCTTTGCTGCTGCCCACCGGACAGCTCTCCTGGCTTACGGTCCATCAATTCCTGGATCTGTACCAGACGTGCAGCTTCCTGGGCACGATTTAACATTTCCTGCTTGGACAGCTTGTTTTTTCCTTTCAGATTCTGAAGGGGAAAGAGAATATTCTGCAGTACGGTAAGATGTGGGTAAAGGGCATAGTTCTGAAAGACCATGCCTACACCACGGTTTTCAGGAGGTAGGCTGGTCACATCCTGATCTCCGAAAAAAATCTGTCCTTCTGTAGGTGTTTCCAGTCCGCAGATCATATTCAGGGTAGTGCTTTTGCCGCAGCCGGAAGGTCCTAAAAGTCCGATCAGCTGTCCGTCCGGAATCTCAAAGCTGAAATGATCCACAGCAGTAACCGGAGTATGGACGCGGCGTGATCTGGAAGGAAAGGTTTTGGTAATGTTTTTTAAGATGATTTTCATATGGGAACTCTCCTGTAGAAAAATGTGGGTAACTGTCCGGATAATATTGTAAATGTACGGAACAGTTATAAATATGAAAAGAAAGGGAAGGTTGTGTGCATACAACATTCCCTTTTTTCAAATACCTGATATATGGATCTTTGCTGATATACAGATCACATTATCGGATAAAGTTGGTCATTATCTTCTTTTCTGTTTCCGGGTGGTGGATCCCTGCTTTTTTGCCTGCCTCAATACAATTTAAAAGCCAGGTCATATTCTGACCCAGATTACGCATGATCTGAAGACCTTCTGCATCTTTACGTACTTCATCCGGGGTATTGCCGTGAACCATAGGCCAATAATTGGAAGAAACCACTGGCATTTGGTGATAGGAGAAATATTTCAGCAGTACGTCCAGGGTAGCGGTGGTGCCGGCTCTTCTGGCAGATGCAACAGCTGCAGCAGGCTTGAACAGCAGATCTTTGCCTGCAAGGGAGCAAAGCTTATCCATAAACTGGATGATCTGTCCGCTTGGGGAAGCCCAATATACTGGGGAGCCAACTACAAGTCCATCGGATTCTTTTAATTTCTGAGCAGCAGCTTTTACGTTTTCCTGGGAAGGATCTCCAGCCTGGAAAATCTCTGTTTCAATGCCATTTGCATTTAAAACGCCGGCTACTTCACAAAGTGCGGTGTAAGTACAGCCTTCTTTTCTTGGACTGCCATTTAAAAGTAAAACTTTCATTTGTGATACATCCTTTCTTACATATAGTAGCAAAATATTTATAGTCTCTGTTCTTAACTGAAAATAGCACCTGCAGCACCAAACAGACCGGCACTGGCAGCACCCATGATCACACTTGCAATCAATACACCCAGCATAACTGCCAGAACACTGGATTTAAAATCCATGTCAAGAAGACTGGCTGCAAGGGTACCGGTCCATGCACCTGTACCAGGAAGTGGGATGCCTACGAAAAGCATAAGCGCAATAAAAAGTCCTCTTCCAGCTTTTTCCTGAAGCTTTTTCCCGCCTTTTTCACCTTTTTCAAGGCAAAAAGTGAAAAACTTACCGATCACTGGTTTATCCTTTCCCCAGATCAGGATCTTACGGGCAAACAGATAAATAAATGGCACAGGAAGCATGTTCCCGATAATTGCAATGATGTAGGATGGCACAAGAGGAAGACCAAATCCAACAGCATAAGGAATGGCACCTCGAAGCTCGATCAGGGGAAGCATGGAAATCAGAAACACAATAAGATAATTTTTCATGGAAATCTCCTTTTCATAATATTTTCTGCCAAAGATCTGTGTGGCAGCAGTCTTTTCCTTTATGATTATCTGACCGCTATTATACGCCAGGGACAGTGAATTTTCAAGTGAAAAGGGGCAGGATCAGCCTTATGTGTCTGCGAATACAAGGCGAAGTGCCTTTGCCATTTCTTCAGGAGATTCTCTGGCACCACCCAAAGACCAGTGGATGTAGGAATTGTAAAGTGCACCGCTGAAAGCATGAAGTCTGTAAATATGGTCCAGGCTGTCATCCTCTTTCTTCCAGCGATACATTACATATTGATCAATGGCATTCAGGAAAAGGTGACCATATCCGCATTTGAAAAGATTGTCCAGAAATTCATGGTGTTTTTTAACGTAGGTAAAATAATGGGTCAGATTGGATGCATCATAGTAATTTCCCTTAATGGGAAGGGCTTGGATATCTTTATCATAGAAGATCAGGGCATCCTCCAGGTAGGCTTCAAAAATATCTTCCTTGGAAGAGTAATTCCGGTAATAGGTCATTCTGGAAACACCAGCTTTCTTGGTAAGTTCGGAAACCGTGATGGAAGAAAAACTCTTTTCTTTCAGAAGTTGACTAAGGGCAGCTGCAATACACTTCCGCGCTAATAAGTTGGATGGGTTCTTTTTATGGATGTTCATGAACAAATCTCCTTACATTGTCACAGTTTGAAAAAAAGAATTGAATCTTTATTTGGAAAGTGTTACAATTCGTCACATGTGATTATTGTAATCAAAAGCCAGCACCGAAGGTGTTTTGGAATGCATTTTCCTGATAGATAATTGCAAGGTACTGAACAGTTAGGATTATTTTGATTATATCGAAAGCAGGAAAATTTGCAAGATGTTAGATGAGAAGTTAAACCTATGATAACTTACTCCTTAGAGAAGAGTAATCTTCCTGGTGGAGAGAGCAGAAGGGTTTTGGAAGGGAGCTTAAGGTATGAAAACTGCCGTAATGACAGACAGTAACAGCGGTATCACTAAAGAAGAAGCAGACAGGCTGGGGATATTTTTACTTCCTATGCCGGTGATCATTAACGAACAAACATATTATGAAGGAATCAATCTGGAGCAACGCTTTTTTTATGAAAGTCTTATAGAAGGTCATGATGTATCTACATCCCAGCCTTCCCCTGGTGATGTGATGGATATGTGGAAGCAAATCCTGTCTAAGGGTTATGATGAGATCATCCATATTCCCATGTCCAGTGGTTTAAGCAGTTCCTGTGCTACTGCCATTGGACTTGCAGAGGATTTCCAGGGAAAGGTACAGGTAGCAGATAACCATCGTATTTCTGTTACTATGCGTATTGCTGTAATGGAAGCACTGCATATGGCAAACGAGGGCAGATCTGCCAGAGAGATCCGTGAGGATCTGGAAAAAAGAGCCTATGATTCCAGCATTTTTCTTGCAGTTGATGATCTGAAATATCTGAAAAAGGGAGGCAGGATCACGCCTGCAGCTGCCGCTCTTGGTACTGTGTTTCATATCAAGCCGGTACTTACGATCCAGGGAGAGAAGCTGGATGCTTTTGCCAAAACACGAGGCATGAAGAAGGCAAAAGCCATCATGCTGAAGGCACTGAAAGAGGATCTGGAAAAACGTTTTCCAGGGATCGATTCTAAATATGTAAGGATCGGGGCAGCAGGGTCAGGTCTGAGTCTGGAAGAGTCCAGAGAATGGCAGGCTATGCTCCAGGAGATGTTCCCTGAGGTACAGGTTTATTACGATCATTTGTCCTTCAGTGTAGGTAGCCACACCGGCCCGGGAGTATACGGTATGGGATTCAGCATTGTACAGGATCCATCCATTAGTTAAAATGTGCACAGTACGGAACAATCCGTGTAATTACTTACATTTTTAAATGACCGTAAATTTATATATAAAATTTGGTTTTATGACTTGATTTTTGGTTAGAAGTTGCTATCATATGATATGAATATATATGTTTTCAGTGCCTACGCAGATTAACTGTGAAGGGTAAAAGAGAATCAGGTGGAAATCCTGAGCGATCCGGTCACTGTAAGCAGGGAGCAATGCCAGTAAATCCATTGGACGACAGTCTGAGAAGGGGGCAAAGCGATGAACTGTAAGCCAGGAAACCTGCTGGAAATATCCGATGAAAAACTTCCGATGAAAGCACTTTCACTCAAATAATCAGATCAAAAGGTGGCAGGGGGATTTTTATGCGCCCTGGTACAAGTATTTTTGTATTGCAATAAATCCCCTATTGCAGCTTAAATACCACAGAGAAAGATTAAGGATTGAAGGAAGTCTGTTTTCAAATGAAAGCAGGCTTTTTTGTGTGTAAGAGGAGATTACTTTGTAATGTTCCTATTTCACTAAAATTCCACGCAAAGCACAGAAACGTGTATATCCGATGTAAGCGGACTCCTGCCTCTACAAGCAGCGAGTACCTAATTTTATCAAAGGAGGAAGTAGCAATGAGGAAAAAGTCAAATGCTCTTTTAGCACTTTTGCTAACAGGAGCAATGACCGTAACATCTGTATCTCCTGCATTTGCAGCAGAGGATTTTTCAGCAGATGCAGAGGTACAGGCTGTTCAGGATGTGACCGAGGAGGAATCTGACGCTGATGTATCCGATGTGCAGGACCAGGCTGATCTGGGAGAAGCAGAGGATGTGGAGGATGTATTTACCAGCGGTGAATAACCTTCTGATCCGGATACCGGGGATGCGTCTTTCGAGTTGACAGATGGTAATACAGAGGAATATGTACAGGATGACCTTCTGCTGGCTGCCAGTTCTGCAGAAAAATATCAGGACGGAACCTATACTCCAGAATCCTTTACTTTCCAAGGCGGTTCAGGAAAAGTTACGATTACCTGCCCGAAGGTGACCATTACAAGAGGAAAAGTAACTGCAACAGTGGTTTTTTCCAGCAGCAGCTATAATAAACTGGTTGTAGATGGAGATGAGTATCTGCCGGTTTCAGGTACAGAATATACAGGATCTGTTTTTCAGGTTCCTGCTGTTCTCAACCAGGATATGGAGATCACAGGAACTACTGTGGCAATGACAGCTGCTCATGATATTACTTATACCATTCATATTAAGCTGAATGTGCCTATGGTAACGCCAGCTCCGGACAGACTGGAGGATGGTACCTACCAGGCAGCTGTAAAGGCAGATAGCGGATTTCCGGCAGAAGCCTGCACCCTGCTTGTAAAGGATGGAGAGATTGATGCAGTTGTCACACTGAAAAACGGGGATTATGACAGACTGTATGTGGGGGATGCACTGGATGCAGTCAATGAAAAGGATGATAAGCTGATCGCTTACAGACCATCGGAGGATGGTACAAAGCATATTTTCTGGCCGTTGGCTGTAGATAAGCTGGATACCTTATTCCAGGTGGCAGCCCGAAAAACAGATAAAACCTGGACAGACCATTATGTGAAGATCCTTTCTTCTTCAGTAACCAAGGTAAGCGATGAAGTTCAGGCACCGAATCAGGCTGCTGAGGCTGCAAAATTCCTTTACAGGAATTATGTGGATGATGTGATTTCCACAACAGACGGTGTTACAAAAGACGGAAGCACCTATCATGTTGCATATTACAACAGCTACAAGAGTGCTGTTTCTGGCATCAGCCTGAAAAGACCAAGTGTAAAAGAGTATAAGAGCGGATGGTTCTTCTCAGACTGGAGCATTTTTAAGTCTACTGTTAAACAGCAGCCTGCAAAATCCCAGACGTATAGTCTGGATACATCAAAGAGAACCCAGGAGCAGCAGGTAACTGCCACACTGAAGCTGTATGATCCTTCAGTGGAGGATGCAGCCATTAATGATAACAGTGCACATCCTCTGGCTGAGTACAAATACGAGCTTGTGCTTGCAGCAAAACCAGATACCTGTCAGGTGACTTTCCGCGCAGTAAACAGTAAGACTGGTGAGGTGATTCCGGAAGCACAGATCACAGTCACAAACAATACCACAAAGGAAGAAGTGACAGGTACAGAAGGCATCTATCAGCTGAAATCCGGACAGAAATATACTGTTCAGGCACAAAGCGAAGGGTATATTGCAGAAGGCACAAAGGGGGATGCTGTTGCAAAGCAGACTTCCTTTACTGCTGCCTTTGATGAAACTGTTGATCTTTCCCTGACTGCAGAGGCGAACAGCAGGCATAAGGTTACCTTTAAGATTGTAGATGCAGAAGGCAAGAAAGTTCCGGAGGCAGTGCTTACCGTAACAGGTGAAACTCCTGCTGAGGATGGAAGCTATACCTTATGGGATAACTATACTTATTTTTATAGAGTAACTGCAGAAGGCTATCAGGTGGTAAGATCAAAATTCATCAAGCCTTTGGAAGATCAGGAGGTTGTTGTAACCCTTACAGCATTGAAAAATTACCAGGCTTCGATTAAGATCCGGGCAAAATCCGGACATTTGGAAGTTGTGAATCCAAAGGTTCTGTCTGTTACTTATAAGAAAAACGGAGAAACATTTACTGTGGAGCCATCAGAGGATGGTACCTACCCGATGGTGGAAACAGTGGCATATACTTATACATTTGCCGCTGATAACTATCAGAGTGCAACCGCAAACTGGACTGCAACCGGAACAGAAGGCCCAGTGGAACTGGAAGGTGTGTTAAGCAAGGAAACTGCAAAAGCCCTTCTTGAGGATGCCATTGCAACTGCAAAGGAGCTTTCTGATGAAATGACAGAAGGGGATGGTGCCGGACAGTGGGCAGCAGGAAGTAAAGAAACACTGGATGAAGCTATTCAAGCGGCTGAAGAAGTATATACAAAGGAAGATGCAGCAGACGATGATTATGAAAATGCAAAGGATGCTCTTCAGTCGGTTGTATCAGGCCTTAGCCAGAATGAAAATGCAGAGAGCATAAATATTACAGTTTTTGTAAATAAGAATCCAGGGGAAGCACCTGTAAAAATGGCTATGAACGTAACAGCTGATGATGCTGCTAAGGTGACGCCTACCGACTCCAAAAAAAAAGACAATTACAACAAGTCAAGTGACATGGAAAAGCGTGCAACCGTGATTGACGCACTGGTAGATCTGCATAAGGAACTGTTCGGAGAGGAATATATTGCAAATCCAACCCAATATCTGATGTGCGGAAGAAGAGGCGCCGGTACAGGCTTCCTTCTTGGCCAGAAGAGCTTCAAAAACTTTGTTGGATTCCGTGTAAATGGAAAATATGTGGAAAGTGATCCAAGAATGTGCAGGCTGAAAGAAGGAGATGTGCTTTCCGTTTTTTCAGCAACAACGGTGGCAAATCCGGCATACCTGCAGTTTGAACAGCAGGAGACCACGGTAAACCAGAATGAGGAATTTACTCTTACTCTTACCGGCGATTCCTATTACATGGATGAAGATATCAACAGAACAGTAGGTAAGAATGAATTTACACCTGCAGAAGGGTATGATATCACACTTGCAAATGCTGAAACAGGCGAAGAAGTAACAGGTGAAGCAAAAACAGATGCACAGGGTAAGGTAAGCTTTAAGATCGGTACACCTGGTACCTATGTGGTAAAAACAGTTACAAATGAAAATGTGGAAAGCATTGTACTGCCTTATGCACAGATCCAGGTTAAGGAAAAAGCACCGGTAATTCTGGAAAATGGTACCTACCTTGTAAAGGTGATCAATAACAACAAAATGTTTAATGTGATCAATAATAGCTGTGTCCTTAAAGTGGAAAACGGAAAGATGACAGCAGAGATTTCTCTTCACGGAAAAGGCTATGATTACATGTATGCAGGAATAAAAGAGGAGGCAGCGGCAGCTGGTGAGGCTGCATGGTCCCACTATTATGAAAAAGAAATTGCAGTGAATAACGGAGATAAGGTTGAAATGGGACCATGGTATACCTATTCTCTGGCTGTTTCAGCACTGGATCAGGAAATTGCTTTTTCTGTTCGTAATATCAGGGATGGTGTTTGGTTTGACCGTAGACTTACTTTCCTTACAGAAGGTATCCAGAAAATCAATACCCCACAGCCTACCCCAACTGTAACACCGACTCCAACGGTAGAGCCTACTGCTGCGCCACAGCCTACTGCAGTACCGCAGCCAACAGAGGCACCAAAGTCTGTAACTGTAGCAGCCAAGAAACTGACGGTCAATACATCCACCATGTATCTGAAAGTCAAGAAATCAGATACCATTGGCGTGATCGTTGCACCATCCAATACAACGGATAAGGTAACATATAAGTCTTCCAAAAAATCTGTTGCAACTGTTGATAAAAACGGAAAAGTAACCGCTAAAAAAGCAGGAAAAGCTGTGATCACAGTAAAAGCAGGAAAGCTTACCAAGAAGGTTACGGTTGTTGTTGGAAAATGTGCAAAGAAAGTTACAAAGCTGAAATTTGCAAAGAAATCAATGACTTTGAAAAAGGGCAGTATGCAGTTCCTGAAGGTAACTGTGAAACCAAAGAAAGCCACTACAAATCTGAAATGGAAGTCTTCTAATACCAAGGTTGTTACTGTTGATAAGAATGGAAAAGTAACTGCTAAAAAAGCAGGAACTGCCTGGATCACAGTCCGTGGCAATGGGAAGAAAGCATCTATTAAGATCAAAGTAAAATCAAAATAAAAGATCAAAGAAATCATCTGAAATAGTAAAAATCCCTGGAGCCGGATATATCCTATCGGTTCCAGGGTTTTTTGCATTCTAAAACATATTGCTGAGGAAGATCTCCACACCTATGGCGATCAGGATGATGCCGCCAAGTATCTCTGCTTTTCCGGCAAGCTTTGTACCGAATTTCTTACCAAGCTTCAGACCGCCCATACAGATCATGAATGTGACGGCAGCAATGATCAGGGAACAGACCAGTGCCATGACCCATCCATAATCGGAAATGGTAAAGCCAACAGAAAGTGCATCAATGGAAGTAGCTACACCTTGAACCAGCAAAGCCTTAAGGCCAACTCCGGTATGGGGATGCTCAGAATCATCTGGCCGTATACCACTGATCAGAAGCTGCCCTCCAATGATCACCAGAAGGATCAAAGCGATCCAGGGAATAAATTTACGGAAAGACTGGAAGTAATTGGCAATTGTGTGTACGCAGATCCATCCGGTCATAGGCATCAGGGCCTGAAAGCCTGCGAATACACCGGCTATGGTAAGCATTTTACCAGCTTTCATGTCCGGTTCTGCCAGACCATTGGCAAGGGAAACAGAAAAGGCATCCATGGCCAGTCCGACTCCCAGCAGTACGCTGTTAAAAACAAATAGTAAATTCCATTCCATATCAGTATCTCCTTTGTTTAATGATAGATTTATCCATAAAAAATCCCATATACAGTGCAAAAGTTGTATATGGGCAAAATAACACTCCCTCACAGGAATTAATTGTATCCATACCATAGCAAAAAAGATGAGAGCTGTCAATTATTTTTATCAATAAAGGACACGCCACGATATGAGCATAAAAATGGGATGTTAATCCCGCAATATGCGAATAGAGGGAAGGATTGTGGGAGTGCAAAGCACGGAACAATCCGTGTAATCATGATTTTGGCAAAAGAAGAAATGGATGTAGTTGACAAATGGTTTGATGGGACTTACACTAAAAACTGCAAATGATAAAAATTATCAAGTATGAAAAGAGGAAATGCAATATGACATTAAAGGACTTACCTATTGGAAAAACAGCTACTGTACAGTCCGTAGGAGGAGACGGGGTTTTACGACAGCATTTTCTGGATATGGGACTGATACCACAGGCTGACGTTACCATGGTGAAATATGCTCCCATGGGAGACCCTGTAGAACTAAGGATACATAGCTATGAATTAACCTTGCGCCTGGCAGATGCACAGAAGATCATTGTGGAAAATGTACGGGATGCAAAAGCTGCACCGCCTAATAAAAGAAAGGAAGCGATTCCGCACCCCGGACTTGGAGAAGGGGGAAAGTTCCACAGCAAAAAAGAAGAAACACCGCTTCCTGAAGGGGAGAAGCTGACCTTTGCCCTTGTGGGAAACCAGAACTGCGGAAAAACAACTTTATTTAATCAGCTGACAGGTTCTAATCAGCATGTGGGCAATTTCCCAGGGGTGACAGTTGACCGTAAGGATGGCGTGATCCGGGGAAATGAGAATACGCTTGTGACGGATCTTCCGGGAATTTATTCTATGTCACCTTATTCCAGTGAAGAGATCGTAACAAGAAATTTTGTGTTGGATGAGCATCCAAAAGGAATCATCAATATCGTAGATGCAACCAACATAGAGCGAAATCTTTATCTTACCATGCAGCTGATGGAGTTAAATATTCCTATGGTGCTTGCACTGAATATGATGGATGAAGTAAGGGAAAATGGAGGTTCCATACTTGTGAACCAGATGGAGGAAATGCTGGGGATCCCGGTAGTGCCCATCTCAGCGGCCAAGAATGAAGGAATCAATGAATTGATCAGCCATGCTATCCATGTGGCAAAGTATCAGGAACGGCCAAGACGGATGGATTTTTGTGATGCAAATGAAGATGGCGGTGCTGTACACAGATGCCTGCATTCAGTCATGCATCTGATCGAAGATCATGCGGAACGGACACAAATCCCCCTTCGTTTTGCAGCAAGCAAGCTGGCTGAGGGAGACCCGATCATACTGGAAAGACTGCAGCTTGACGAAAATGAAAAAGATGCTCTTGAGCATATTGTTTCACAGATGGAAAGTGAAAGAGGGCTGGACAGGGCAGCAGCGATCGCACATATGCGCTTTGACTTTATAGAAAATGTATGTGATGAGACGGTTGTAAGACCCAGGGAGAGTAAAGAGCACTTAAGAAGTGAAAAAATAGACAGGATACTTACCGGAAAATATACTGCACTTCCCTGCTTTGCCGGTATCATGGGGCTGGTGTTCTGGCTCACCTTTGGTGTGATCGGCAAAGGACTGTCCGATCTTCTGGATATGGGTATTACCAGTTTAACAACTATGGTAGATCATGGACTTGAGGCGTGGAATGTTAATAAGGTGCTTCATTCTTTGATCATTGACGGCATATTTAATGGTGTTGGAAGTGTTTTAAGCTTTCTTCCGATCATTGTCACTTTGTTTTTGTTTTTATCATTGCTGGAAGATAGCGGATATATGGCAAGGGTTGCTTTTGTTATGGATAAGCTTCTTCGTAAGATCGGGCTTTCCGGGCGAAGCATTGTGCCTATGCTGATCGGATTTGGATGTACGGTTCCAGGTGTAATGGCCAGCAGAACACTTCCCTCAGAACGAGACAGGAAGATGACCATATTGCTTACGCCTTTTATGAGTTGTTCTGCAAAGCTTCCGATTTATGCTTTTTTTGCAGCTGCTTTTTTCAAACAGTACGCCGCACTTGTAATGATCCTTTTGTATTTTGGGGGTATTTTTATAGGAATCATTATGGCACTGCTTTTTGGGAAAACCATGTTCAAAGGAGAAGCGGTTCCTTTTGTAATGGAACTTCCTAACTACCGGATGCCAGGAGCTAAGAATGTAGGCCATCTTCTTTGGGACAAAGCCAAGGATTTTCTTCAGAGAGCTTTCACAGTTATTTTTGTTGCAACCATTGTGATCTGGTTTTTACAGACCTTTGATCTGCACCTGAACCTGGTAACAGACTCCAGGAACAGTATTCTGGCTGTGGTTTCTGGCTATATTGCACCATTGTTTGCACCTCTCGGATTTGGGGACTGGAGGATTTCAACCGCATTGATCACAGGCTTTATGGCAAAGGAAAGTGTGGTATCTACGCTGTCTGTGCTGTTTGGTAAAACAGCATCCTTGGCTGAGATACTGAATCCGCTGGGAGCAGCCAGTCTGCTTGTTTTCTGCCTTTTGTATACGCCATGTGTGGCTGCCATAGCCTCTATTAAAAGGGAATTGGGAGCACGATGGGCATCAGGAGTTGTGGTTGGACAGTGTGTGATCGCATGGATTGTGGCTTTTGTTGTAAGAATGATTGGAATTGCCATTGGATTTTAAAAAAATGACTATTTTTCATTTTTTAACAAAATAATATTGACTATTGGTCATTTTGCGTTATACTATTCAACGAAGAAAATCGTTAAGGAGATGACATAAATGGTCAAAGTAGGAAAGTGGATAGCCAAACATAAGGTACTTGTTCTGCTGATCGGGCTGTTGCTTGTATTCCCGTCTATGATCGGAATTGCGAAGACAAGGGTCAACTACGACCTGCTCAGTTATCTGCCGGAGACACTGGAGACAGTGAAGGGGCAGGATATCATGGTGGATGAATTCGGAATGGGTGCTTTTTCCATGGTAGTTGTGGAAAACATGGAGATGAAGGATATTCAGAAACTGGAAGATGAATTCAGTCAGGTAGAGCATGTGAAAGATGTTCTCTGGTATGATGATGTGGCAGATATCAGCCTGCCGGTGGAGATGATTCCCCAGGATCTTAGAAAAGCCTTTTTCAAGGGAGACGCAACCATGATGCTGGTGTTGTTTGATAATACCACATCATCGGATGAGGCCATGGATGCACTGACAGAGCTTCGGAAGCTTGCCAATAAGCAGTGCTTTATCAGTGGTATGACAGGTGTTGTTACGGATATTAAGAATATTGCCATGAAGGAACTGCCGATCTACGTGGTGATCGCAGCTGTGCTTAGTTTGGTGGTATTGGAGCTTACATCCGGATCCTTTGTGGTTCCGTTCCTGTTCCTGCTTAGTATCGGGCTTGCTATTTTGTATAACCTGGGAAGCAATATCATTTTTGGAGAAACTTCCTATATTACACAGGCACTGACAGCTGTCCTTCAGCTTGGTGTAACAATGGATTATTCTATTTTCCTTCTGAACAGTTATGAGGAAAATAAAAAGAGATTTCCGGAAGATAAGAATCGTGCCATGGGTCATGCCATTGCCAATACCTTCAAGTCTGTAGCCGGAAGCTCTGTAACTACAGTGGCAGGCTTTATAGCCCTGTGTGTTATGACCTTTGCCCTGGGCCGTGATCTGGGTATTGTTATGGCAAAGGGCGTTGTGATCGGTGTTATCTGCTGTGTGACTATTCTTCCTGCCCTGGTGCTTTTCTTTGATAAGCCGATTGAGAAGACACAGCATAAGCTTTTGCTGGCAAAGATGGATAAGCCGTCTGCATTTATTACAAAGCATTATAAAGCATGGATCCTGGTATTTCTGGTGTTTTTATTACCTGCAATTTACGGAAACAATCATACAAAGATTTATTACAATATTGCTGAATCCCTTCCAGCTACATTGGACAGCAATGTGGCTAACGATGAGCTGAAGAATGTTTTTGACATGAGTAATATCCATATGATCATGATGGATAAGAACATGGATTCCAAAGAAAAACAGAAAATGCTGAATGAAATCGATCAAGTGGATGGTGTGAAGTGGAGTATCAGCATGAATTCCCTGATCGGTCCTACCATACCGGATTCTATGATCCCTGAAGATATTAAGAAAATCTTCAAGGGAAAAGATTATGAGCTTGCATTTATCTGCTCCGAATATGGTTCTGCTACAGATGAGGTAAATGCACAGATCAAAGCCATTGACAAGATCGTGAAAAGTTATGACAAGAGTGGTATGGTGATCGGAGAGGCACCTCTTATGAAAGACCTTCAGGATACTACAGATGCAGACCTGGTAAGGGTAAATGTAATCTCTATTGGAGCTATTTTCCTGATCATTATGTTCCTGTTTAAGTCCATTTCCCTGCCAATCATTTTGGTAGCAGTGATCGAATTTGCTATTATGATCAATATGGCGATTCCGTTCTACCAGGGCGTCAGCCTTCCGTTTGTGGCAAGTATTGTGATCGGTGCGATTCAGCTGGGAGCTACAGTTGACTATGCGATCTTGATGACCACCCGTTATCAGAGGGAACGTCAGCGTGGTAAGGACAAAATGGAATCCATCAGCATCGCTCATAAGACCAGCATGCCGTCTATCATCAGCAGTGGACTGAGCTTCTTTGCTGCCACCTTTGGAGTATCCTGTTATTCTCAGGTTGAGATGATCGGGTCTATCTGCACACTGCTTGCACGTGGAGCCATTATTAGTATGATCGTTGTTCTGTTTGTTCTGCCGGCTATGTTTATGATCTTTGATAAGCTGATCTGCAAAACATCCATCGGATTTCTTGGTGACAGAAAAGCAGCAGTAAAGTAACATCATAATATATATACAATTTATACAACCGGGAGCTGTCTGGTAAGATATACTGTGGCAGCTCCCATTTTTTTATTGAACAACAGACATGGAATATGTATAATGATTACTGTTCACAGGAACTTATAAACTGTTGTTCACAGGCTGATTTATGTGAATAGAAATACGTATCATGTGGTTCGTAAGACAGGAAAGCATAAGACTTTGCCGGAACATGAAGGGATAGATAGAATGACATTAACAGAAATACTGAAGCAGGTCCAGGAGGGTACTCTTTCTCTGGAAGATGCCCAGCGGATCTTAAAACAGGATGGATATAAGGAAATGGATTATGCAAAGCTGGACACAGGGCGGAAGGCCCGTACAGGCTTTGCAGAGGTGGTATATTGCAGTAACAAGGCAGATGAACATCTGCTGAACATATACGAAAGACTGTATCAGGAAGAAGGGCAGGTGCTTGGCACACGAGCCAGTGAGAAACAGTATCTGCTGGTAAGGGAAAGACTTCCTCAGGTACAGTATGACCCGGTTTCCCGAATCCTGAAGATTGAAAAGCCGGATAAGCTTCACGAAGGCCGGGTAGCTGTGTGCACAGCAGGTACTGCTGATATTTCTGTGGCAGAAGAAGCTGCCCAGACCGCAGAGTTTTTCGGAACCTATGTGGATAGGATCTATGATGTAGGGGTCAGTGGGATGCACCGGCTTTTTTCAAAAATGGATATGATACAGAAGGCGAACTGTGTAGTAGCTGTGGCCGGGATGGAAGGGGCACTTGCAAGTGTGATGGGCGGTCTGGTATGCAGACCTGTGATCGCTGTGCCTACCTCTGTAGGATATGGAGCGAATTTCCATGGCCTGTCTGCACTTCTTACTATGATCAATTCCTGCGCCAACGGTATTGCTGTAGTGAATATTGATAATGGATACGGTGCAGGCTATCTGGCAACCCAGATGAACCGGCTTGCCCTGGGAAAGGACAGATAGCCGTTTTTTACAACCGTTGCAACCAGTCTGATAATATGCTACAATACTATGACGGTTCAGGAAACCAAAAAAGACATAAGATGGAGCAAAGTAAAAATGAAGAAATACATCGACAATCTTATACAGTACAAATTTCTGTTAAGTGAGCTTGTAAAAAAAGGAATCAAACTGAAATACCGGCGTTCGTATCTTGGTATTGTGTGGTCTCTTCTGGAGCCGCTGCTTACCATGATCGTTCTGACCATTGTATTTGGTACTCTGTATGGCAATACAGACAAAACCTTCCCTGTTTATATTCTGACAGGGCGTCTGATCTACAGCTATTATTCCACAGCTACCAAGTCAGCACTGAAGTCCATACGTGCCAATTCAGCCATGATCAAGAAGGTATATGTGCCTAAGTACCTGTACCCCTTATCAACAGTTATTTTTAACTATATTATATTCTTGATCTCTTTGATCGTATTGGCTGCAGTAAGCATTGTTCTTGGGATCAAGCCTACTATCTATCTGCTTCAGGCACCTATCGCACTGATTCTGGTTCTGATCCTTTCCTATGGATGCGGCATGATCCTTGCTACCATTGGCGTATTCTTCAGGGATATGGAGTATTTATGGTCTGTTTTGCTGATGATCATCATGTATACCTGTGCCATTTTCTATTATCCTGAGAAGCTTCTGAAGAGCGGATGGTTCTGGATCCTGAAATACAATCCTCTTTACGGGATCATCAAGATCTTCAGGGATTCTGTGTTTGGAAAGCCTATCAATATGCATTATCTGATGTATACAACAGCATTCAGTCTTTTATGCCTGGTGATCGGCCTTGTATGCTTCAAGAAAAAGCAGGACGATTTTATTCTTCATATTTAAGAGGTAAGGAGTAAGAGAAGATGAGTGATAAACCGGCGATCATTGTAGATCACGTAAGCATGAAATTTAACCTTAGCAAAGAAAAAGTAGACAGCCTGAAGGATTATGTAATAAAGATGATAAAAGGCCAGATCCAGTACAATGAATTCTGGGCTTTGAAGGATGTTACCTTTACTGTGAATAAAGGAGACCGGGTAGGGATCCTTGGATTGAACGGAGCAGGGAAAAGTACCCTTTTAAAGGTGATTTCAGGAGTGTTTAAGCCTACAGAAGGGACTGTGACAAAAAATGGGAAGATCGTTCCGCTTCTGGAACTGGGAGCAGGCTTTGATCCTCAGTATACAGGTCAGGAGAATATTTTCCTGTATGGTGCAATGCTTGGATATTCCAAAGCTTTTATCCAGGAAAAATATCAGGAGATCGTAGACTTCTCAGAGCTGAAAAACTTTATGGATGTACCTGTGAAGAATTATTCATCTGGTATGAAATCCAGGCTTGGTTTTGCTATTGCTACAGTGGTATCTCCTAAGATCCTGATCCTGGATGAGGTGCTTTCAGTAGGAGATGCCAAGTTCCGTAAGAAAAGCGAGAATAAGATATTAAGCATGTTTGATTCAGGAGTGACGGTGCTTTTTGTATCCCACTCCCTGGAGCAGGTAAAGCGCCTTTGCAATAAGGCCATTATCCTTGAAAAAGGAAAAGTAGTATCCTATGGAGATATTGATACGATTTCCGAACAGTATGAACAGATGATCGGAGGTTGATCAGAGGTCACTGTTTGATGGTCATAGTATGGAGGGAATATGGGAGAAGGGTTAAAAAAAGAAGATTCTGCTGCATTAAAGGGGATTGCTATTTTGATGATGGTATTCCATCATTGCTACCGCACAGAGAAGAAGTTTGCAGGATATGAGATCCTTTTTACACCGTTTACAGCAGAGAATGTGATTCATCTGGCCCTTTATATGAAAATCTGCGTCTGTATTTTTGCTTTTGTATCAGGATACGGACTAATGTATGGATATTTAAGAAACCAGAATCCTGATAACCGGATTTCTGACAGTGCCTTTGTAAAAAGGCATCTGTTCAGTACCTGTTCAGGCTACTGGTTTCTTGTTGTTCCTGCCTATCTTGTGTATGGAGTCAGAAATGGCTTTTCCTATGGCAAATGGGGAACTACCCTTTGGGAGAAGATTGCGGGGATCCTAACAGATGCGCTTGGGCTTTCTGAGATTCTTGGTACCAAAAGTGTAAATGGAGCCTGGTGGTATATGGGAGCAGCCATTACCTTTATCATTTTGGTGCCGGTCCTGGGACAAGTGATCCTGAAAATGGGCAGCCTGACCTGCATTGGTCTTGTTTTTCTTCTGCCAAGGCTTCTTAATATTGGCTTTCAGGGAGGCAGATCTCCTTTGTCTTTTTTAATGGCACTGGCTGTGGGAATGGTATGCTGCAAGAAGGACGTGTTTGCCTGGTTTCATAGCTGGGTTCCTTTTGGCAGCAGGTATGCAGGCGGCTTTCTGAAGTTTGTGCTGCTTGCAGCTCTGGTTTTGTGGGGATATCAAAGCTATCGGCTTCTGCCCTTTTCCTATTGCTGGGAATACCAGTTTGCATTGATCCCATTTATCCTGATCCTTTTCCTTAAGGAATATGTGTTTCGTATCCCCGGCCTTAAAAGGCTGCTTGGTTTCCTTGGCAAGCATTCTTTAAATATCTGGCTTGTACATACCTTTGTGAGAGATTACCTGAAGTCCTATCTGTGGTCTTTAAAGTATTTTGCACTTGTGCCGCTGGCAATCCTATTGATCTCTCTTGTACTTAGTGTGGTGATCAATGTATTGAAGAAATATACCGGCTATGATGGCCTGATCAGGAAAATAAGCAGGAGTTTTGTATGAAAGTATTACAGATAGGCATGGGGAATAACCCAGGCGGAGTGGAAGCCTTTGTAATGAATTATTACCGGCAGCTTTCCTTAAAGGGGATCCGGTTTGACTTCGTTTCCATGTATGGAGAGATCGCCTTTCATCAGGAGATACTATCTTTGGGTGGACAGGTTTTTCTGGTGCCAAATGTAAAAAAAGATTATTTCGGCTATGTAAAAGCCATGAAGGAAATCCTTGCAGAGGGCAGATATGACGTGGTGCATGTAAATATGCTTTCCGCAGCCAATATCCTTCCCCTTCGTCTGGCAAAAGAGGCAGGCGTGGGCAAGGTGATCGCACATTCCCATAATGCTTCTGCACCGGGGATGCTGCGCAGGATACTGGATCAGTGGAACAGACCTAAGATCAGCCGGTATGCGGATGTGCTGGCTGCTTGTGGTGAAAAGGCCGGAAGATGGCTGTTTGGAGATCAGGCTTATGAACAGGGACAAGTGGTTTTGCTTTCCAATGCGATTGACGTAGAACGTTTTCTGTTCTCTGAAGAGAAACGAAAAGCAGCCAGGGCAAAACTGGGACTTACAGATGGTTTTGTAATCGGCCATGTAGGGAGATTTCAGCTTCAGAAGAATCATGAAAGGATTCTTGAGATTTTCAGGCAGATTCAGGAAATGGAGCCAGATGTAAGGCTTTTACTGGTGGGAGAAGGAGAGCTTCTTCCAAAGATCCGTGAAAAGGCCAGAGATTATCAGCTTGAGAAGCAGATTGTCTTTGCAGGCGTACGGTCAGATGTGGAAGACTGTCTTTGTGCTATGGATGTGTTCCTTTTTCCATCTCTGTTTGAGGGGCTTCCCTTTACTCTTGTGGAAGCACAGGCCAATGGACTGCCCTGTGTGATTTCAGACAGGATTACAAGAGAGGTGGTTCTGGATGAAGAAAGGGTATGCTGTCTTAGCCTTGAGAACAGTGATACAGCCTGGGCAGCAAAAGTGCTGTCTTACAAGGGGTGTGGCAGGGAAGAACCACAAATAACAAAAAAAAGACTGGTGGCAGCTCATTTTGATATACATAATGAGGCAGACAGGCTCTTGGAACTGTATAACCGTTGAAAACAGGCTGTCTTTAATGATTTGTGAACAGGAAGTGAGAGGGCAGATGGATAAAATAGATTTTGTGATCCCATGGGTAGATGGCAATGATCCTGCCTGGATCGCACAGAGAAAGAAATATCAGCCGGATACCAGGGATGATGACGGAGAAAGCCGTTACAGAGACTGGGAGAATCTGCAGTACTGGTTCCGTGGCGTGGAAAAGTTTGCACCATGGATAAATAAGGTTTACTTTCTTACTTGGGGGCATGTACCGGTCTGGCTGGATACTTCTAATCCCAAGCTGCAGATCGTCAGGCATGAAGATTATATTCCTAAAGATTATCTGCCTACCTTCAGCAGCCATCCGATTGAGATGAATATGCACAGGATCCAGGGATTAAGTGAACATTTTGTATATTTTAATGATGATATGTTTCTGATCCGTAATGCAGCGCCTGAGGACTTTTTCAAAAATGGGCTGCCCAGGGACTGCTGTATTGAAACAGCACTGGCACAGGACAATATTGATGATCCCTTTGCCCATATTCTTATGAACAATACTGCTTTGATCAATATGCATTTCAATAAAAAAGAAGTGATCCGTAAAAACTGGAAAAAATGGTTCAGCCCTGCATATGGCAAAATGGTGCTTCGTAATGTACTGATGTATCCATATCAGGAGTTTTCCGGATTTAAGTATACCCACATGCCAAGCCCTTTTTTGAAAAGCTATTTTGAGAAGCTTTGGCAGGCAGAGGGAGACAGACTTGATAAGCTGTGCCATAATCGTTTTCGCACAGCTTTTGATGTGAACCAGTATGTGGTCAAGCACTGGCAGTGCATGGAAGGTATGTATGAGCCTCAGTCTCCGGGAATCGGCCGGTTCTGCGTGATGGGCAGAGATGACGAGATGCTTTTTGATACCATGGAGCACCAGTCAGCCAAAATGATCTGTATTAATGATGACGCAAGGCTGGAGGATTTTCCAGGAATGAAACAGAAGGTGATCCAGGCTTTTGACCGGATTCTGCCGGAGAAATCTTCATTTGAAAAATAAGGGGATAGAATGAATCTGAATGCCATAAAAAAGAAGATCAGGGATGAAGGCCTGATGAAAAGTGCAGGATATTATTCTAACCGGGTGATATCCAAGCTGTCCATGCATGTGGTGGGAAGACTTGCGGCCAGGCATGGACAGGCAAAAAAGAATAGGATCGTGTTTAAAAACAGGGAAATGCTGGATTTTACAGATAATCCAAGAGCATTGTTTGAATATTTGGAAGAAAAAGGGTATAATGAAAAATACCAGATTATATATATGGTTTCTGAAAAGAAGAATTTCAGGAGCCGGCATTATAAAAATGTAAAATTTGTTACAGCAGAAAGTCCGGGTGGATTTTCCAGCCCTGCAGCTTTCTATTATGGAGCAACTGCCGGTTATTTCTTTTATTCCCACAATTCCGCTGATCTAAACCGTTTCCACAGAAAAGGCCAGATCACAGTGAATCTGTGGCATGGCTGTGGATATAAAGGGGCGTCTTTGGATAATAAGAATATTCCACATAGTACTACCATGTCAGCCTTTGATTACTGTCTGGTTCCGGGACAGGTTTTTGCCAGGTCAAAGTCTGAGTGTTGGAACTGGCCAAAGGAAAAGATCCTGTGCATGGGATATCCAAGATATGACTGGATGCTGGATCCGGGAAATGACCGGAAGGAAATCCTGGAAAGACTGGGATTTCATGTGGAACCGGATACCAAGGTGGTGGTCTGGATGCCTACTTTCCGTAAAAGTGTGCTTACTGGTTATGGTGAGAATGAGATTTCTCTGCCTTACCAGCTTCCAGGAATAGAGGCTCCTGCTCAGATGGCACAGCTGGATCGGCACTGTGGCAAAGAGAAGATTCTGCTGCTGATCAAGAAGCATCCTCTCCAGACGGGATGGGAGCAGGAGAATTGCTATAAGAATATCCGGTATGTAACAGATGAAATGTTTGCAACTGCAGATGTTGTGCTGTATCGTCTTCTTGGAGTATGTGATGGACTGATTTCAGATTATTCTTCAGTTGCAGTGGATTATATGCTGCTGGATCGTCCTATGGCATTTGTACTTACAGACCTGCCTGCTTATGGACAGCTGCGTGGTTTTGTATTTAAGGATCCACTTGCTTACATGCCAGGAGAAAAGGTGTATGATTTCGGGCAGCTTCTTACTTTCCTTACTCATGTAAGAGAAGGAAAGGATCTGTTTGCCAAGGAGCGGCAGCTGCTTCTTTTGGAGATGCATAATCCCTGTAAGGATTATAGGGGAAGGCTGCTGGACTTTTTAAATATCAGATGTATGTAAAAAATATAGGTTGGAGAGAAAAATGGGAAAATTAATCGGTTATACGCAGGGCACCTATGATATGTTCCATATCGGGCACCTGAATCTGATCAAGAATGCTAAAAGACGGTGTGATTATCTGATCGTTGGGGTAAATACAGATGAACTGGTTGAAAGCTACAAGCATAAAAGACCTATCATCCCACTTGCTGAAAGGGCTGAGATCGTAAGGGCGATCCGGTATGTGGATGAAGTGCTGATCACAGATACCCTGGACAAAAAAACAATATGGGATAAGATACGTTTTGATGAGATCTATATTGGTGATGACTGGAAGGGGAATGAACGTTGGGAGAAGACCGGTAAAGAGATGGAAGCCCTTGGGGCAAAGCTGGTATATCTGCCATATACGAAGGATACTTCCTCTACTATGCTTCGGGAAAAGCTGAAAGACTATTAAGTAAGAAACTAGGGAAGGAAAGGAGCCGTTCGTCGGCAAAACGGTTTTGATAAGATGAGTATTGTCACAAAGATAAAGAATGTAACAGGAAAATTTAATAAAATCCGGAAGGAACAGGGAACCAGGGCTGCTTTTGACGAAGTCTGGGCGCTGAGTACTTATGTGATCTATGACAGATGGAAGATCCACCGTCTGAAGAAATTTCCGCCGGCACTTCATCCAAACCGGATGCTGTTTGAAACAAATGATGATTTTACAGATAATGGACGTGCTTTATTCGATTATCTGGTAGAGAATGGATACAATCAGAAATATGAGCTGGTATGGCTTGTCCATGATCCGAAGAAATATGAAAAGTACCAGGCCCCCAATGTAAAGTTTGTTCAAAGCTTTAAGAAAGGATCCACGATCCGAAGGGCAATTGCCTATCGTTATGCCCTTACTTCAGGTTATATTTTTTATACCCAGGCATTTAACTGGATCGGCATGTCAAGAAAGAACCAGCTGTTTATCGATCTGTGGCATGGTTGCGGTTATAAGGCAAATAAGAATAACCGAAAAGTGTTTTTTGATTATTGTCTCGTTCCGGGAGACGTTTTTATTGAGACGAAGAAAGAGTTCTTTGCCTGCAGTTCCAAAAAGATCCTGCCCCTTGGGTATCCCAGGTATGATCTGATGCTGAAAGGAAGTGTCGGGGCAGACAGATTTAAAGAGAGACTTTTGAAGGACTCCGGAAGTGATAAACTGGTGCTGTGGATGCCTACCTATCGTCATGCCACCAGCGAGAGACTGAATGAAGAAACATTGAACAATGAATTTAATATTCCTATTATTGATGACAGAGAGAAGCTTCTGGATCTGAATAAGTTTTGTAAGGAGAACCATATCCTGGTGGTGATCAAGCGTCATTATCTTCAAATCCCTTATGATTTCGGGGAAAATGTGCTTACCAATATTGTATATCTGGAGAACAGTGACCTGGAAAAAGAAGGCCTTCAGCTTTATGAATTTATCCATTGTGCAGATGCATTGGTATCTGATTATTCATCGGTTGCCATTGATTATCTGCTCCTTGACCGGCCGCTTGGCTTTACACTGGATGATTATAAAGAATATACACAATCAAGAGGCTGGGTTTTTGAGGATCCTCTGGAGTATATGCCAGGAGAGCATATTTATGATGTAAAGCAGTTTGAGCAGTTCCTTCTGGATGTGAAGGATGGCAGAGATGAATATGCTGCAAAAAGAAAGGCAGTACGAGAGAAGACTCATAATGTGTGTGATAATTACTGTCAGCGTGTACTGGATTATTTCCACATCACAAAATAGGAGGGGTAAATGAAGATCTGTATCTGGGTGACGAAAATATTTGATCTGGGAGGCACCAAGCGTGTAGTTACGCTTCTTGCCAATGAGCTTGTAAAGGAACATGACGTGACGATTATGGTTTATCAGGACCGCTTCAGAGAAGACCGCACCATGTACCATATGAGCGAAGACATTAAAGTGGATTTTATTGACAATGATGCTTTTGTGGACAGACACTGGACCCCTGCATTTGGTGCCAGGTTTGTGATCAAGAAATTAAACGAGAATTACGGTATTTTTAATAAAAAATGTTTCAATCATATTCTGGGAGATGCACTTTTTCCCAAAAAAACAAGGGATAGATGGGTAGAATACTTAAACCAGCAGGATTATGACATCATTATCACCACTGCTGCATTAAGTCTCCGTCTGGGGATGATCGCGCCAAGGCTGAACGCAAAGACCATTGGCTGGCAGCACAATTGCTACAGCGGATATGTGGATGTACCGAAGGTTGTTTTCTGGAAACAGGAGTGCTTGCTTCAGGAATATCTGCCACAGCTTGACCGTTATATTGTGCTTAGCGACTATGATAAACGGGATTACCAGAAATTCCTTGGGATCGATACAGAAGTTAAGATCAATCCAAGAAGCTTTGTCAGCGAAAAGAAATGTAATCCGGATGCCAAGCGTTTTCTGATGGCTACCCGTTTTGTATATGCAAAAGGACTTGATCTGATGATGCAGTCTTTTGAAGAATTCTGTAAGCAGGATGATGAATGGGAGCTGGATATTATCGGAGATGGGGAGCTGTGGGATGAGATCCTGGCAGAGGCCAGGAAACGCCATGTAGATAAAAGGGTTCATTTTATCGGCTATACCAATGAGCCGGAGAAATACTATCTGAATTCTTCTGTATTTCTGCTTCCATCCAGATGGGAAGGCTGGCCTATGGTGATCATGGAAGCCTTTGAATTTGGTCTTCCTGTGATCGCTTATCATATGGGGGCAATGGATCTGATCATTGATGACCAGAAGACAGGCTTTCTTCCGGAAGCCTTTGATACCCACAAGTTTACAGAAGCAATGCTGAAGCTGGCTCATGATGATGAACTGCGCCATCAGATGCATAGGAATGCTATTGAAAAATCAGCAGATTTTAATATTGATAAAGCTGTGGTAGCATGGAACGATCTGTTTAACCGGTTGATGAAAGAGTAGGAGCGTAGCAGATGAAGGGGTTTGGACAATTAAAGAAACTGTTAGGCTTTGGGAAAAACAGTGTTAAAGAAGCAAAGAAAGAGGATAAAACATCAGGGCTTGAACAGGCGATCGAAGATGCAAGGGAAGAGGGCAGGCTGAACCTGAACGAGGAAATGCGTGCAGTTTATGTGGATTTCTGGCAAAACAGCCCGATCAAAGAAAAATGTATTTTATATGAGGCATTTGGGGGCAGGGGCATGACCTGCAGCCCTTATGCTTTGTTTCGGTATTTATTGACCCAGGCGGACTTATCAGAGTATGTCCATGTCTGGGTCATTGACGATTTTCAGGATAATCAGTACCAGATGGAGCTTTACAAAGAGTATGAAAATGTAAAATTCATTTCCCGCCAGTCTGTAGAATACAGAGAATATCTGGCAACTGCCAAATATCTGATTAATAATGTAAGTTTTCCTGGATTTTTTACAAAAAGAGAGGGGCAGATTTACCTTGATACCTGGCATGGGATCCCGTTAAAGACTCTTGGCTTTGACATACCTGCAGGTAAGGTAAGCGCAGGGAATACAGCCAGGAATCTGCTGGCAGCGGATTATCTGATCTCACCCAATCCATTTATGACTCAGATCTATCAGCAGGCTTTCAAGATGGAAGGGCTTTATCAGGGAAAGATCCTGGAAGAGGGACAGCCCAGAAATGACCGCTTTTTCCATACAGACCGTAAGATTATTATGGACAAATTGTCAAAAAGCGGTGTAAAGATCGATCCCTCCAAAAAGCTGATCTTGTATGCACCTACCTGGAAGGGTAGCAAATACAGCAGTCCAGATACAAGTCTGGATGCTTATTTTGAACTGATCCATACAGTAGAGGCAAATATTGATACCAGTAAGTATCAGGTGCTTGTAAAGCCTCATCAGATCGTATATTACCATATTAAGAAAAACCAGGGGATCACCGGGCAGTTTATCCCAGCAACCATTGACACCAATGAACTGTTATCAGCAGTGGATATTCTGATCTCTGATTATTCTAGTATTTATTTTGATTTTCTTGTTTCCGGACGTCCTGTGCTTTTCTTTATTCCGGATCTGGATGAGTATTTGGGCTATCGAGGACTTTATTTTGGGATTGACAAGCTGCCGGGCCCGATTGCAAGGAATCACAGGCAGCTGGGGGAAATGATCCATGATGTGGACAAGGCGATGGAGCCTTATATGGATAAGTACCAAAGGGAAGCTGCATGGGCATGTCCAAGGGATGACGGGGATGTGTGCAGCCGTATTGTGGATGTGGTATTTCGGGGAAAAAGCTCTGCGCATGCCATTTCCTGCGGGGAAATCAATAAAAAACGGCTGTTGCTTTACCCGGGAGAGATGGAGGAAAATCATGACACATTTTCCTTTATGGAACTATTGCAGCTTCTGGATTACAACAAATATGATGTAACCCTGCTTACCGGAGGTTCCGGAGATGAGCCGGAACAGCGGATCTGCAGTCTGGATCAAAGAGTCCGTGTGTTATATCGGGGACAACCGGAAAACGGAACCTGTGAAGAAAAAGGTCTTTATGCTTTTTCTAAAGGAAAGGATCCTTCTCTTGCTGCCTTTTATAAAAGGGAGGCAAAACGGCTTTTCGGAGATGCCAGGTTTGATTATGTGATCAATTTATCCAGTGAAAAAAATGTGATCACTGCAATGCTTCCGTTTGTAGAGCATGCAGTTTATGCAGAATATGGGACAAGCTTTGTGGACATTACCAGGATCAGCCAGGATCTTGGAAAACAACAGCAGATCCATTACCAGGGCCAGGACTTTTATATAGCAGAAAGACAAAAGACCGGGGAGGCAGGACCGGCTTTAAAATTGCTTCTGGTACCGGATCCTGGGAAAAAGAATTATGCTGCTATGGGAAGTCTGACAAAGGAGCAGGATTTTCAGGGACTGATCCGTAATTTTAAAGCGTATGTCCATGAAAATGAAAATAGTCATCTGTATATCCTGGGTGATGGTAACGAAAGAAAGGATTTGGAAAAGCTGCTTCTGGAAGAGGGGCTTACCAAGTGTGTTACCATGACCGGCTATGTGGCGGAGCCATTTGGATTTCTGAAGTTGTGCACAGCTTTTGTGCATACACATACACAGGGGGCTGATTCACTTCCTGTCCTGGAGGCAAAGGCTTTAAAACTTCCCATGCTGGATGGGAATTTCAGGGAAGAAGCTTATCCAGAGTTTGAGCCCCAGGCATATAATCAGAATGTTTACGCAGAGTTTGAGAGGGCGATCCTATGAGAGAGATGGATAGATATCTGAAAGAAAATATAGAGGATTATGAATCTGTAAAAAGGTCTGCCCTGAAATATATTAAGGAAAACGGGGGAGAACTGAAAAAACGTTATCCTTACAGCAAAGAACTGGAAAAGGATATACAGGAAAACCGAATTCTTTTTGTGTGGGACAGTAAGGCAGGCAGATCAGGAGAACTGCCTTATAAGATGTTTCAATATGTGGAGCGCACATACGGAAAGCAGTATGACTGCATTTGCTGTCAGAAAGGCTCCATGAAGCTTACTTCCGGGGGGAATAGTGTAAAACATGATTCTCCTGGATTCTGGGAAGCGGCAGCCAGTGCAGCATATATTGTAAGCAGCATTCCATTTCCTGTTGCTTTTGTAAAAAGAAAAGGACAGAAATATTTTTATACAGGCTCCCAGCTTTGGGAAAAGGATAACCGGATGGATGTGGAAGGGGTATCTATGCTTGCAAGGGAAATACTAAAAGCAGATTATATCCTTGCACAGGATGAAAAAACAGCTGTAAAAGGGCTGAAAGAGGATACCAGGCTTGCAGGTATTTATGAAGGAAAAGTTCTGGTCTGCCAGGATCCGGAACATGCAGTAGGAGAACTGACAGAGCTTTTGCTTGGAAAAGAAGATGGCTCACAGAAAGTGTCTGTGCTGTCTCTTCGTGAAAGAGCGAGAAAAAAGCTTCTGGTGCTTACCAGCTGGAAGGATAGCAGAGAACATAAATTTATAACCAGACAGTTGCTTAATAGGCTTCAGGAAAAAGATATGGATACTGTGATCCTTTCTTCTTGGACAGCAGACGAAGAAGAATTCAGGGATTTTGTTTCCGGAGAAGATGCCCTTGTCCGAGTGATGTACAGAGGTCGTATGACCATGGACGAAGAGGATTTCTTTTTTTACCGATGTATGGAAAAGAATCCGGATGTGTACAAAAGCTGTGCTCCTGCGAAGGAACATATGGATCTGCTGATGGAACGGGAATGGCACAGGATCTGGGGAAGCCAGACCTTTGATACCTGCCTGGTACTGGGAAGTCAGGGATATCAGCAGTATTATATGGCAATGACCTGCCCTGCAAAAGAAAAGATCCTGGTGGATCTGGATTTTCTGCCTGTATTAAAAGAAAAGGATTCAGGCAAATGGATCAAAGGCCTGTCTTTATTTGACCAGATTTTTTATCCGGCTGTCATTCCAGGCACAGGCGGTTATGGAATGGAGAATCAGGGAAAGGTAAGGCCTCTTCCTGTAATGATCCAACAACAGCAGACAAATGGAGAGCTGGTAGAACTGGATGGCAGGAAATATCTGGTATGTGACAGTGTGAAAGATAAGAATAACAGTATGGATGTTAAGCTTATGCTTTACCCGGAAGATGGAAGCATCTTGGTGAATGCAGATCTGGCTCCGGATGAAGCGGTAAAAGAGAAGCTTAACAAAGTAAAGGGCAGGATCTATCTTCTGGGTCCCTGTGCACAAAGCTATCGATTATTTTTGAAGGATGCAATTGTTCTGGATGAATATGTACGTAATATCCTGTATCTTCTGCCTGTAGCAGGATTTTACTGGAAGCAGTTCAAGGCATATGTGCCTGCAGCAGATACAAAGTCAGATCCGCTGGGGGAGATCTGCCGCCTGTTTGGGGTAGAAACCCTTTGAGCGGATGGTCTTATGTGCTTACGGAAGGGGACGCCGGGAAAAGTGCAGGTCAGCTTTTAAAAGAAGCAGGCTTTACAAAAAAGCAGATCAGCAGACAGAAGTTCCTGCCATCCGGGATCTGCCTGGATGGAGAAAAGTGCCGTGTTACGGATTCGGGTAAGCCGGGGCAGCTTCTGGAGGTGAATTTCAGGGAAGCATACAGTCCGGAACAGGCTTCAGCAGGAGAAGAAGCTGCAAGAGAAATTGTTGCAGCAGAACCCTTTGAGAAAGAACGGAATAAGGAATTTACGGATTTTCCGGATTTGGAGATCCTTTATGAGGATGAATATCTGCTGGCAGTGAACAAACCGTCAGGACTTGCCTGCCACAAGGGCAGGGGACATTATACGGATCATCTGGGAAATCAGGTGGTTCGGTATTTTCTTCAAAAAGGAAGAAATATTACTGTACGTCAGATCGGCAGACTGGATCTGGATACTTCCGGGATCGTTCTTTTTGCCCTTGATCCTGTAACTGCCCAGAGACTTTGGAAGCAAAGGCAGGAAGGGCAGCTGGTAAAGACTTATTATGCTCTTGTGCACGGCAGGATGGAACAGGAATCAGGACAGATTACTTTGCCTTTAGGAAAGAAACCAGGCTGCAAAAATCAGATGTGTGTACTTCCAAAAGGGGAAGGGCTGTCAGCAGAAACCTTATATTCCCTGCTCTGGGAGAAAAAGCTTTCAGAAGAATATATCTCTTGTGTAAGCTGTCATCTGAAAACAGGACGCACCCACCAGATCCGTGTGCATTTTTCTGCAACAGCACATCCGCTGCTTGGCGATAAAGTTTATGGTAAAGAAGATGGGGCAAAACGGCTGATGCTTCATGCAGGAGAGCTTTGCTTCATACATCCTTATACAAGACAGATCGTAAAACTGCAGGCTCGGATACCCTGGCAATGCATATCTTATCTTAAATAATTTTTCATTATTTTTAAGGCACTTTTTTCCAGGCGGCTGACCTGCGCCTGGGAAATGCCCACTTCTTCAGCTACCTCCATCTGGGTTTTTCCTTCAAAAAAGCGAAGATTGATAATATGCCGTTCTCTTGTTCCAAGGTGTTCCATGGCTTCCTGAAGAGCCAGATTTTCTACCCAGTGCTCTTCTTTATTTTTTTTATCACTGATCTGATCCATAACGTAAAGAGTATCTCCGCCTTCCGTATAAACAGGCTCAAACAGGCTTACCGGATTCTGGATGGCATCCAGCGCATAGACAATGGTTTCTTTATCTATTCCGATTTCTTTGGCGATTTCTGTAATGGTAGGCTCCTTCAAATTCTGTTTCACATAATTTTCTTTGGCATAGATAGCCTTGTAGGCAATATCACGAAGGGAACGGCTGACCCGGATGCTGTTGTTATCACGAAGATATCTGCGGATTTCCCCTACGATCATAGGCACTGCATAAGTAGAGAATTTTACCTGCAGGGAGGTGTCAAAGTTGTCAATGGCTTTGATCAGACCAATGCAGCCAATCTGAAAAAGGTCATCAGGATTTTCGTTGCTGTTCTGGAATCTGCGGATCACACTGAGTACAAGGCGCAGGTTGCCTTTGATGTAACGCTCTCTGGCAGCAGCATCCCCATCCTTGATCCGATGAAAAAGCTCTTCTTTTTCTTCTGACGTAAGTACCGGAAGCTTCGCTGTATTGACCCCGCAAATTTCTACTTTGTTAAGTGCCATTTATGCATCCTCCTTATTGTCTTTGGTTACTACAGATGATTCCACCAAGGAGGATAAATATACTTTTTCCGGAAAAATATAAAAAATATAAGACCTTGACAACAGAGGGCAAGGCAGAGTAAGAATTACTGTTTACGCAGGCATTTGTCCTCCTGTATTTCCACCAGGATAATGTCTTCGCCAATCTGGCGGATACATTCCCAGGGAATCACATATTCGTTTTCATGACAAAAAAAACTACAGAATCTGCAGGGACCAGGCACTACAAGTGCAGTCAGCCGGCTACAGCAGCAGTCAAATTCCACATCTGTGGCACAGCCCAGGCTTTTACAGGTACAGGTGTTGATGATCTCCTTTTGTTTTAATTCACAGATACGCATATAAAATCACTTTTTCTTACAATATATGCATAAATGAAAGGGTTATGAATCTAATCATCAACCTAATCATCAGGTACGGATATATATTGACAGAATTCTTGAAAATAAAGTATAATTCAGGAAAGAACAGAAAAAAGTGTTATTGTTTAATATGTACGTAATATATGTAAATAACGAAAGAAAACTACATATCAGAGGAGAGAGGGGGAGCACCTGTGAGATGTCCATATTGTAATCAGGATAATACCAGAGTAGTTGATTCCAGACCTGTAGAGGATATTAATGGCATTCGCCGCCGCCGTCTTTGTGATTCCTGCGGCAGAAGATTCACCACCTATGAAAAGGTGGAGAATATACCACTGACTGTGATCAAGAAGGATCAGAACAGGGAGCAGTACAGCAGAGCCAAGATCCAGGGAGGGGTATTACGTGCCTGTTATAAGCGGCCCATCCCTATTGGCAAGATAGAAGCTATGATGGATTCCATTGAGGCTGCCATTTTTAATACAGAGGATAAGGAGATTTCCAGTACCAGGATCGGTGAGATCGTTATGGAGCATTTGAAGGATCTGGATGCAGTAGCATACGTGCGTTTTGCTTCTGTATACAGGGAATTTAAGGATGTAAGTACCTTCCTGGATGAACTTAAGAAGTTTATGAATTAATGTAGCTGTTTAGCAGGCAGTATGTGAGGAGAGCCTGAACAGTTATGGACTTAAAGGCGGTCGGCATAATTGAATGCTGGCCGCTTTTATGACGGGGCATTCTTGTGTAAATCTACAGGAATTTCCTCATGAAAAAAGGGGAAGACGATATTTATGAAGGATACAATTGAATTGCTTCAGGATCTGTTGGAACAGCATCAATTCGAGCTTCTGATTCCGGAAAATGAAAATACAGATCGGCTTCGGCTGGTTTACCTGATGAATGATGCAGTTGAAAGCTTTCTTGTTTTTGTGAATGCAGGAATTACAGGCTTATATCAGAAAGACTATGAAGGAGAACTGGATTATTCTCTGAGCAGGGAAGGTCAGGGGTATGTATTGTCAGTATGGCAGGGAAAGAACGTAGTTACCCTGTTTTTCCGTAAGCTGGAACTGGAAGTACATTTGTATGATTACGGAGAGATTGGGCATTTCTGGGTGAAGGGATATGAATATCTCAGGCAGCTGGAGTACAGGATTGCCATTATCAGGGATAAGCTGGAGTATCTGGGAGAAGAATTCTGCACAGAGGAAGAAATCTGTCTGGCACATCTGGCCAACTTCCCTCCTTTGAATTATTGCTGCTATCCAGCTGTACCGGAGCAATACATTGTTCCGGGAGAAAATCCCTGGATGCCATCAGAGGCTGCATTTAAAGTGATGGATAACCTGTCAAGGGAAACACAGGATGCTTCCCTGCTCAGGCTTCTCAAGTTGTATAAACGCTTGCCTTATCCTTTTATGGCCAGGATGGTAGCTGGGGCGCTTCATAAAAGAAAGCATCAGGCAGTGGTACGGCTTCTTACAGAGAAAATAAAGCATGCAGCCGGTACTTATCCTGACCGCTCTTTTGGGGCAGAGGCAGATAATAAACTAAAAGAATTGCTGGAAAAAGCTGAACAAATAAAAAGGAATATGAGCATCAAGGATCAGGATATCCATGTGGATATATTGCGGGAAGAGCCCTTTACTACTGCCCAGGATGATGTGGATTTCCATGTTTACCTGATGATCTGGGACACGAAAGGGATAAATTGCAGGGTTAAAATACTCAGGATACCAGGAGCAAAGGAACTTGTATTGTAAACAATGTAACTATTCAGACGATAACTGTGAAGGTACGAAACAGCTGCTAAACAATTACATATTCACATGGAGAAGGAAGAGGATAAGTATATGGACCAATATGCACAATCCCTTGCAGGACAGGGGCAGAAAATCTCGCCGGAGGATAGCGATTACAAAGAGAAACTGATTCATGTTGTACAGTCCTTCAGAACTTTTGATGTGGCTTTGGATGATTTTATTTTACATCATGGTTATACAGGGGAACTTTCGGATATAGATGGGAAAATCAGATTTATAAAAGGAAAATTTAACATAATATATAGCAAGAATTCTCCTTCCTCTACAGGTGGGAGATGAATTGCATAAAAGCAAAAAGAACACTTGTTCTTCGATACGAACCATGGTATAATAGAATCAGTCGATAAAATAAATATTCGAAAAAAGGACTGATTTTATGGAAAAAACAGATCACAATGCACATTCGGTATATTTGATATATTATCATCTGATTATGGTGGTAAAATATCGAAGAAAAGTTATCAATGATCCAATTTCAGAAAGAGCAAAAGAAATATGGGAATATATTGCTCCCCGATATGGGATTGTTTTGGAGGAATGGAATCATGATATTGACCATGTGCATGTAATGTTTCGCGCACAGCCTAAAACGGAACTCAGTAAATTTATCAATGCATATAAAAGTGCCAGCAGCAGGCTGCTGAAAAAAGAGTATCCGGAAATCCGGGAAAAACTTTGGAAAGAAGCATTCTGGAGCCAGAGTTTCTGCCTTTTGACGGCAGGAGGGGCACCAGTTGAAGTAATCCGCCAATACATCGAAACCCAGGGAGAGAAAAAGTATTGAACATAGCATATCGTTTCCGGATCTATCCAACAGATGAACAGAAGATACTCCTTGGAAAA
>NZ_JAOQJL010000023.1:0-59958 GCF_025566965.1 Blautia ammoniilytica
ACGAGATGTTAGGAGATTTTTCAGCGGATAAATATTTGAATTTAGAAAACTTACAAAAATCATCTTGACAAACTCGTTCCCGAAGGAACAGGATATCGTGCAAAGTCCAGATTTGCACGGTTTTATAATATCCCGGAACTGATGAATATGTTCAAGGAGATTGCAGATATCAAGACTTCCGATCAGTTAAAGCTTCCTGTGCCGGAAGCAGAATATGAAACAGTGGTGCTGAAACCAACGGAACAGCAGAAAGAAATCGTAGAAAGCCTTGGAGAACGTGCGGAAGTTGTCAGAAATGGCGGAGTAGATGCCGCGGTTGATAATATGCTGAAAATCACCAATGATGGAAGAAAGTTAGCATTGGATCAGCGTTTAGTGAACGAATTATTGCCAGACAATCTGGAAAGCAAGATATCAGTCTGTGCAGAGAAAAGCTATGAAATCTGGAAAGACACAGCAGCACAGAAATCAGCACAATTGATTTTCTGTGATTTGAGTACACCGAAAGGCGATGGCAGTTTTAATGTCTACGACGACCTGAAACGGAAACTGATGGAAAAAGGAGTGCCGGAAAAAGAGATTGCTTTTATTCATGATGCAAATACAGAAGCAAAGAAGACGGAGCTGTTTGGAAAAGTGAAATCCGGACAGGTTCGTTTTTTGATTGGTTCTACAGCAAAGATGGGTGCAGGAACCAATGTGCAGGATCGTCTGATTGCGTTGCATCATCTGGATATTGGCTGGAAACCATCTGACTTGGAACAGAGGGAAGGACGTATTATCCGTCAGGGAAATCATAATAAAAAGGTTCATATCTTCCGGTATGTAACTGAATCCACATTTGACAGCTACATGTGGGTGCGACACGAAGTCGCTTAATTTAACTGTTTGGCGGTAATTCCGACCAAACCATCCATTCCGTTGGATGAAGCCAATATCCCCGGCTTTGCCAGTAATGGCATTGTTCGGAAGCGGGTATAAATGGAACCCTATTTGGAGCAAATCCCGTGAGGGAGAAGCAAAACTGCCAGCTACAAGGCGGTTAGGGTGCAGGCTTTCTGATAGCATGGTTAATTAACTGAATCACCGTAAGCTTCGTTAAGGCTGAACAAGCCAAAGTAGCTGACAGGCTTGAACCAAAAGGTGTGCAGTTGGATATTCCTCTCCACGATAGGAATACACGGACATAAAACTGCCGGAGTAGAGGTGGAACCTAAACTATCAATGATTGTTGATTAAGTGGAACGTGTCAAGCCCGTATTCTCGCCTGCAAAGGCAAGTGGACCATAAGGGAAGCCGTTGGGAATGCGGGTAAAGGATTGCGGAGGAAGCGAATGCCGACCTTGTAATGAGGACGGACAGAGGTTCAAAATTTGCCCCACCCGAAAGGGGAGCAGAATTCCGCATGGTGCTTAATTACGAGAGAGTTTATAGAATTTTTGAAAGGAGTAAGGCAAATGAACATGAAAATGTGTGCGACTTCTGACGTTGCTAAGGCATGGGACAGCATCGACTGGAACAAAGCGAATGCATACGTTAAAAAACTGCAAATGCGTATCGTAAAGGCTCATCAACAGGGCAGAACCGGCAAAGTAAAGTCTTTGCAATGGCTGCTTACACACTCTTTCTACGGACGTGCTTTAGCTGTAAAAAGAGTAACGAGTAATAAAGGCAAAAAGACAGCAGGTGTAGACAAAATCTTATGGTCTACTCCCAAACTGAAATATGAAGCAATTCTCAGCTTAAAACGCAGAGGCTATAAACCATTACCGTTAAAGCGGGTATATATCCCGAAAAAGAACGGAAAAATGAGGCCGCTCAGTATCCCATGTATGAAGGATAGAGCGATGCAGACATTGTACAAATTTGCACTGGAACCGATTGCGGAAATCACTGCTGACCCTAACTCCTATGGATTTAGAGCAAAGAGATGTGTACAGGATGCAATCGAACAGTGCTTTACCTGTCTGAATAAAGCAAAATCCCCTAAATGGGTGCTGGAAGGAGACATTAAGGGCTGTTTTGATAACATCAGTCACGAATGGATACTGAACCATATCCCAATGGACAGAGATATTCTGCGAAAATGGTTAAAAAGCGGGTATATCGAGACCGGAAGATTATTTCCAACAGACCTCGGCAGCCCACAGGGTTCGGCTATCTCACCAACTATCTGCAACATGGTGTTGGATGGTCTGGAAGTCCAGATTAGGAAGAAATACCACAAAACTAAAAGGGATGGAAAAGCATATTTTCCAAAAGTGAACTTTATACGTTATGCTGACGATTTCATCGTCACAGGCGAAAGTAGAGAGCTTTTGGAAGCAGGTGTTCTCCCGATTATCCGGGAATTTTTATCAGAGAGAGGATTGGAACTGTCAGAAGAAAAGACAGTGATTACCCATATCGAAGATGGTTTTGATTTTCTCGGATGTAATATACGGTGGTATAAAGAAAAGCTTCTTACAAAACCATCCAAAAAGAATTATAAAGCCATTGTGAATAAGATACGGGGGATTATAAAGCAAAATCCATCTATGAAGCAGGAAGATTTGATAAGAAAGTTAAATCCGGTCATCAGAGGATGGGTAAATTTCCAAAAGTATAATGTCTCCTCGCAGGCGTTTGACAGGTTTGATTTCGATGTATGGAGATGTCTGTGGAGATGGTGTAAACGTAGGCATCCGAAGAAAAGCCACAAATGGATAGCAAAGAAATATTTCAGGAGAGTCGGCACAAGGAACTGGACATTCAGTGTAAATATGGCAGACTCATTTGAATTACATCTGATATATGCTACTGATACTAAAATAGTAAGGTGGCTGAAAACAAAATCAGAAGCGACACCATTTGATGAGCGTTTCACAGAATATTTTGAGGACAGAGACACAAAGAGAATGCTTCGAGAAATCAATGGAAGGAAGAAATTAAATGCACTGTACAAAATGCAGAAAGGCATTTGTCCGCATTGTGGTGAACCCATCACAGTGGAACGGGGATTCCGAATCCATACGGAAGTGGGAGCAGATTTTAAAGAAAAGAATGTCTTATTACATGCTGATTGCCACAGAGAACTTCATTACTCGAAAAATGTTGATGAACTGGTTCTGCTAACGCAGGGCTTATAAGTGCTTGAGCCGTGTGAGGGGAAACTCTCACGCACGGTTCTTAGAGGGGAAAGCGGTAGTAATACCGCTGACCTACTCGACCAGTTGATTGAGAACAAGCAGAAATTCATTTCTCAGATTATGACCAGCAAAGCACCTGTGCGAAGCTGTGAAGATGTAGACGAAGCGGCACTTTCCTATGCAGAGGTCAAAGCTCTTGCAACCGGAAATCCGGCAGTAAAAGAGAAGATGGCATTGGATGTTGATGTGGCAAAATTAAAACTTTTAAAAGCCAACCACATGAATAACCAGTATCGACTGGAAGATGATATTGCAAGGAATTTTCCACAACAGATTGCAAAACTGACAGAGATCATTGACAGCTACAAGGCAGACATCGCTCATTTTTCTGAGTACAAAATCACAGATCCAGAGCAGTTTTCTATGGAAATCAGTGGCAAAGTGTTCACAGAAAAGAAAGAGGCAGGAGCGGCTCTTCTGGCGGTCTGCAAAGAAATTAAGTCTGTGGATGCAGCTATGGATATTGGAAGCTATCAGGGATTTAACATGAGAATCCAATTCGACAGTTGGAGCAAAGAGTTTATCCTGTCTGTAAAGCATGAATCGGTAGCTAAAGTTCGATTGGGAGCCGATGCGCTAGGAAATATCACTCGTATCAATAATCTTTTAGAAAGTTATCCGGAGAAACTGGCAGAAGCAGAACAACGGCTGGAAACGGTACAGGAGCAGATGACAAACGCCAAAGAGGAAGTCGGGAAGCCATTTCCAAAAGAAGAGGAACTGAACCAAAAACTGGAGCGACTGTCAGAGTTAAATGCACTTCTCAATATGGATGAACGGGAAGATACAGAAACAGAGCAGTCGGAATCAAAAGAGAAAGAAGAAAGACCGGCACGAGGTTCTATCCATGAGAAACTGCAGATTTATAAGGAAAAGAGTCAGCGGGAAAGTGAAACTGGCAAGGAAACCAGAAAACGGGACTTCGGTCTGGAATAAAGAGGAAAGATGGCATAATTTGGTAGAAGAAGGTTCTGTCGGTTATGCCATTTTTTAGAACACAGGAGGAATTTATATGGCAAGAAACAGGATAACGGGTAGAGAAACACAGAAAATGCAGGAATACACGCAGGGACAGATCAGTCAGGCAGAGCGTAGAGGCATAGAATTTCCAACAGATGTAAAAGAACAGCTTTTTGAATATGCGAATCTGATCGGTGAGGAAGAGAAAGTTAGGACTCTGGTAAGAAATCTAGCAGATGCAGTGATCCAGGCAGATGAAGAAGGGGTAGAGGATCTACTGGATGATGCAAGAATGGATATTCAGGATCTACCAGATCCAACCATAGGTAAGCTGGAATTACGTGATTATGGATATACAGCAGAAGACATGGTGCCGCTTAGAAAAGAAGCAGCTTTGGATTATCACAGAATGGGTTCTAAGATTTATTGCCTGGGCAGCGATGGCAGCAAGGGAGAGTATGCAAGTAAAGAAATGATACAGGCGCATGAAGGTCTGTTTGGCATGGAATCGCAGATGTGGGAACGGATAGAGGAGAATGACCTGGATTATGCCGATGAAGATTTTGGAGCATTTCAGGAGCCTATGAGTGTCATTGAGCAGGAAGAAGCACTGAAATTATACGATGCCGGAGCAGATATCTATCTGATCACTAATTTTTCATCACCAATGTATGTCACGGAACGCATGGAAATTGAACGAGGACCGGAGCATTATCAGATGTCTATGACAGAACTGGAGCGTTTCCGTAACCTGGAATGGGAAATGCAGAAATATCCGCAGATTCAGTCTTTGAAAGAGGCAAACCTGTTGTTAGGAACAAGGCGAACCTTTGGTATTTATCAGATCAAGGACGATTCACCGGGCGAAAACTATGCATTTATGAATATGCGCTTTATTGAAAGTCATGGTATGCAGATAAAAAAAGAAGATTATAAGCTGGTCTATGTTGGGGAATTATCGGGAAATATGTCACTGGATGATATTTTTGAAAGGTTCAACATTGATAGACCGGAAGATTTCCGTGGGCATTCCCTGTCTGTCAGTGATATCATAGTTCTGAATGACGGGGAAAAAGTAACCGCTCATTTTGTAGACAGTATCAGTTTTGAACAGCTGGATTCTTTCCTGAATCTGGAAGAACAGGTTCTTAGTGAACTGGCATATGAGGTAGGAGAACGTTACTTTGCTATTCAGAGAACAGAAGAAGGATATGATTATTCGTTTTACGATGAAGATTTTCGTCTGATGGATGGTGGCGTCTATGAAAATGATCAAATTTCTATTGAAGAAGCGGCAGAGGAACTTCTGGAAGACGAAGGCTGGACTGGAGAACGCATCCGTGGAGATTATGATCAGTTGATGGAAAAAGTAGAAGAAATGGATGAAGTTGTAATGGCAGAGATTCAGAAAAGCCAGGGCGAATATAAGCCTTTGGCAAAGGTGGAGGAACTGGAAGAGGCGAATTATAACATGATTGATAACGTCCTTAATAATATGCCACCGAAGAAAGAGCCTTATCTGGAATATTTCGCCACAGAATGTGATGAGTTCCATGATATGGGAGCTTATGAAAAAAGTACCGATGTTAATCAGATTGCTGCGGTCTATGAAAAATATAGGGAGAATCCTAAAACTGCGTATCTGGGATGCTCAATGGGAATTATTTATCGTGATCCGGAAGACAGTTACTATGATGAAGCCGAATTTGCGATCGTTAAAGGGAATACCGTATTCGGAAATCTGATGGATGATGTTCGATTTTATGGAGAACTTGCACTGGTACGGGAAGGGATCGAGAAAATTCATGAAGCATTGCCGGACTACAAGTATGTACCGATGAGGGATGTTCGAGAAGCAATGTATCCTGAGAAAATGACCACAGAACAGCTGGCAGAGGCACTGGATGAGATTGCAGAAGCTTTTGATCCGTATGAGTATCGAGATAATGTGGAGAGGGGAGAAAATACGGTGCAGGAAGTAATGCTGGATTTGAGAAGTGGAAATATTCATTCCTATATTTCATATCTGAAGGATATTGTAGACGAAGAATGCGATCTGTCTGTTCGTGCAGGAGTATTGATTGAAAGACTGAAAGCCTATGAACCTGAACTTCCAAAGGATATGGAACCAATGGTGTATGTAAACTATTGTGAAGAAAGTGATCTCATGAATCCAAGATGTCAGAAGCTGTCTGAGCTGGATGCAAAAACAGCAGAAATGGATAAAGAATGGTATGCAAAACGTGATCCGAAGACAGAGGAACCTACAAAAATTGCAAAGATATATGTGACTGTATATTATGCGGAAAAAGGTGAACAGATGCTGCATCATTTTAAGAAGTCAATGGATATTGGAAATGGACATGGCGGTATTGTGAGTCAGTTGAAGTATGATAATGAAATGAAGCTTACAGATGAGTATTGGATCAATTACCAGAAAGGCAAAGGAAGTGAAGAGTTCCAAAAGTATATGGAAGATCTGACAGACATGCAGAATCATGTGCTTCCGTATCTGCAGAGTTTTTGCAATCTGGAGGAAAAAGGTGTGAAGGAGAGACGAGAACAGCAGATAGCAGAAAGATATGAAGGAAGAGCAGATGAGAGGGTAACAAGTACCGAAGCGAATGAAGTTGTTAAGGATGTAGGAAAAACAGATAGAAAACCGGCACAGCAGAAGCAGGCGGTAGATGGAAAAGATAAGAAATTATCCATTCATGAACGGCTTGAGATCAATAAGAGGATTATTCAAGAAAAGCAGGGAAAAGATAAAACGGAGAGAGGAGTTGATTTGGGTGTAAGGACAGTGTAGAATAAGCAGAACGAGTCGGAGGTCATGGATGATAACGTGGCTTCCGGCTTTATTGCGTATTGTCGGAAGAATTATAAATGGTATAATGAATGTAAATGCGATAAAAGAATGTCGCCTGTTATGCGACTTCCAAATGAGAAAAGTGTGTTATTCTGAGATCAAACAAGAGGCTAATAGAGTCAGGAGGATGACATTATGAGTAAAAAAGGATATAGCAGACCAGGATTCTTTGGATCCATAAACCATTATGATGCAAACGGAAAAAAGTAGGCGAGAGCAGACCAGGATTCTTTGGTGGTATGAACGACTATGATGCAAATGGAAAGAAAATCGGACATAGTTCGCCTTCCTTTTTTGGTGGTATGAATCATTATGACAATAACGGGCATAAAGTAGGTGAGAGTCGACCAGGATTCTTTGGCGGTTTAAACCATTATGATGACAAGGGGCATAAGCGGGGGCATAGCAATCCAGGATTTTTAGGTGGATTCAATCATTACGGTTAAAACTGCACAGAGAGCAGCACAAGCGGCAAGGGCTGCGGCAAAAGCCGCCGTGGTTACGGTAAAGGCGATTGCCAAAGCGACCGCACTTGCCATTAAAGCGATTATTGCCGGAACGAAAGCCTTGATTGCCGCTATCGCCGCAGGCGGCTGGGTGGCGGTTTTGGTTATTATCGTGATTTGCCTGATTGGTATGATCCTCGGCTCAGTATTTGGCATTTTCTTCTCAGACGAAGATTCCGGCACTGGAATGAGTATGCAGACCGTTGTGCAGGAAATCAATACTGAATACGATACCAAGCTGCAAGAGGAAAAGAACTCGGTATCCTATGATGTTCTTGAAATGAGTGGCAGCAGAGCCGTTTGGAAAGAGGTGCTTGCCGTTTACTCTGTAAAAACGAATACGGATCAAGATAACCCCCAAGAGGTTGCCACAATGGACGATGGCAAAAAGCAACTCTTAAAAGACATCTTTTGGGAGATGAATCAAATATCTTCCCGAACAGAGAGCAAGACCGAAACAGTTATTACCGAAACCGATGACGGACACGGTAATATCGTGGAAACTGAAAGCACGGTCACACAAACCTATCTGTATATTACCGTCAGCCACAAGACTGCCGAGGAAATGGCGGCGCAATATGGTTTTAACGAAGAACAGAAAGGCTACCTCGCTGAACTGCTTGCGGATGAAAACAATTACCTTTGGTCACAGGTGCTTTACGGCATTACAGGCGGCGACGGACAGATCGTGACCGTTGCACTCTCTCTGGTTGGCAATGTGGGCGGTCAGCCGTATTGGTCGTGGTACGGTTTTAACTCCCGTGTAGAATGGTGTGCTTGCTTTGTATCTTGGTGTGCCAACGAGTGCGGCTATATCGACGCTGGAGTTATCCCAAAATATGCAGGCTGTGTCAACGGAGTACAATGGTTTAAGGATCGTGGACAATGGCTGGATGGAAGCGCCGAGCCTGCCCCCGGAATGATTATTTTCTTCGATTGGGCAGACGAAAGTGGTCAGGATGGATTATCCGACCATACGGGTATTGTTCAAAAGGTCGAAAACGGCAAGGTTTATACGGTCGAGGGCAACTCC
Source organism: Blautia ammoniilytica (assembly GCF_025566965.1). NCBI lineage: Bacteria > Bacillati > Bacillota > Clostridia > Lachnospirales > Lachnospiraceae > Blautia > Blautia ammoniilytica. The sequence goes on from NZ_JAOQJL010000023.1 coordinate 8,557, forward strand.
GGCGACAGTTGCCGAGTCAATGAGTATTCTATCGGTTATTACGAGATTCTTGGCTACGGCGCACCTGCCTATTAAAATACACAAGCCGCCTGCATTTTGCAGGCGGTTGGATTACATATCAGAAAGATATTGTGCCGGTTTGAAAACTAAAAGTCTCAAAATACAGACTTAATAATTGCGATTTCACTCTCAAAGTGCTATAATACAAACTATATTTGGGTGGAGGTGCGGAAATGAAAGTACGGTACAACAAACTTTGGAAACTTCTGATTGACAAGGGAATGAAAAAGAGTCAATTACGAGAAGCGGTCGGGGCAAGCAAAAGTACATTTGCGAAACTCGGAAAAAATGAAAATGTTACCCTTCCCGTGCTGTTGAATATATGCGAATACTTAGAGTGTGATTTTGGCGACATAATGGAAGCCGTACCCGAAAATGAGGTGTAGGATCAATGAACAAGAAGATTTTAATTGTGGATGACGAAAAAGAAATCGTTGATCTGCTTGAAGTGTATTTGAGTAACGATGGTTATTCAGTATATAAATGTTATAATGGGTTAGAGGCGATGAAATGTATCAAACAGTCGCAGATTGATTTAGCGATACTTGATATTATGCTGCCGGATATTGATGGTTTTCGACTTTGCCAAAAAATTCGGGAAAAGTTTTACTTCCCTATTATTATGCTTACCGCCAAAATTGAGGATAGCGACAAGATTATGGGGCTTACGATTGGTGCGGATGATTATATAACGAAACCGTTTAATCCTTTAGAGGTTGTGGCAAGAGTAAAGACGCAATTAAGGCGTTATCAGAGCTATAACAGTCCTAATTTGAGCCAATCCGAAGAAAAAGACGAGTATGACATCAGAGGTCTACTGATAAACAGAGTCAGCCACAAGTGCTACTTGTATGGCAAAGAAATAGCCTTGACTCCGTTGGAGTTTTCTATTCTGTGGTATCTGTGCGAACATCAGGGTAAAGTTGTCGCCTCGGAGGAATTATTTGAAGCCGTGTGGAAAGAAAAGTATCTTCGCAACAGTAACAATACGGTAATGGCGCACATTGGGCGGCTTCGGGAAAAATTGAATGAACCTTCAAAAAATCCGAAGTTCATTAAAACTGTTTGGGGGGTAGGGTATGAAATTGAATAAAAAAGAAAAAAACTATCTGCTCTCTACCTTGTTCAAAGGGTATGTAATTCAATGTGCGATTTGCTCTGTGCTTATTTTTGGCGGTACTTTTCTTTTAGGAATTATGGCAGAGGAAATTCTCCGCAAGTATGTTTTGTATTATTACTTGTATTACAGAACAGTATATCTTTATATAGTGGCTGTAATCGTGTGGGGTGGCTGTATTATATACATGACATACCTACTTTTGAAAAAAGTAGTCGCCTATGTGTACGAGGTACAGGCTGCGACAGGAAAAATGTTCGATCAGAATGTCAGTTACATTGAAATGTCCCCGGAGTTGAGTGAAATCGCCGCTAACATCAATCAGTTAAAACAAGAGGCTGAAAGTAATGCAAGGCTTGCAAAAGAAAATGAGCAGCGAAAAAATGACCTGATTATGTATCTTGCACACGATTTGAAAACACCGCTTTCTTCTGTAATCGGGTATCTTACTTTACTGCGTGATGAGTCGCAAATCTCAAAGGAACTTCGAGAAAAGTACCTTTCAATCACTCTTGGTAAGGCAGAACGGTTAGAGGATCTGATTAACGAGTTTTTCGAGATAACACGATTCAATATATACGATATTACATTACAATACACGAAAATCAATTTAACTCGCCTGCTGGAGCAACTTGTATATGAATTTAAGCCTATGCTCAAATCAAAGAATTTGCAATGTAATCTTTGTGTTGATGATGATATAATGCTTCGATGTGACGCAGACAAAATTCAGCGTGTTTTTGATAACCTTTTGAGAAATGCGGTTATCTACAGTTTTGAAAATACGGATATCACGATCAGCGCACAATGTCAGGAAGATACGGTCAGCATTATTTTTTGTAACCACGGCGATACTCTGCCGGAAGAAAAGTTAAACAGGATTTTCGAGCAGTTTTATCGGCTTGACGCAGCGAGAAGTACAAGCAGTGGAGGAGCTGGATTAGGTTTGGCGATTGCAAAGCAGATTGTTGAACTACACAATGGTACAATCGTTGCAGAGAGCCAAGAGGATCAAAACAAGTTTTCAATTACTTTGCCGTTGGCGTAGGAAAATTGTAAGAATTTGCATAGAAAAAAAGAGGAATATCTTACGAGCAATCAAGAAAATACGGGCTTCTGTTTTGGTACAATAAAAGTATCAAGATAGAGGCTCGTATTTTTTGTGATACAGCATAAGGAGGAATGATGAAGTTGCTAAGAAAACAAATGCTGCTATGTTCTATTTTGTTTCTTGTATTTACGCTATCTGCCTGCTCTGCAATTGGGCAGACAGACGAAAACAATCTTACAGATAGCGCAACATCCGCAGAAAAAACGGTATCAGTTGTACGAGGGACAATTACTCCAACCGTTTCAATGCAAACGACTATTGTTCCGGCAGTACCGTTTATTATTTCCTCACCCGAAAATGGCATATTTAATACAGCGGTAGAATTAGAAGAAAAAATCACTGCCGGGCAAATTATTGGAACTGTGAACGGCAAAGAATTGAAATCTCCGGTGGATGGTACAATTACCTCTATTGCCCCATCCAATGAAAGCGTACCGAGTAATTATCCCGTAGCGATAGTGCATTATACAGGATTTGCCCTCAATGTAGAGGCAGATAATTTTTTGAGTACCTTACCGGAGTATGCAGAGTTGAAAGCAAAATTTCAAGTATATGATGGTGTAGGACCAACCGATATGATTGCCGTGGTGTCGCCTGCCGCAGATGAAAATGCGTTTACGGGAATCGTGCCGCAAGAGGGCATTCTGCAATGCTTGATCAGTCAAACAGTCGATGTGAAATCGGGGCAAAGTGCAACGGTAGTCATAACGGCGACAACGAGAAATGATGTCCTTATATTGCCGCTGTCGGTAATAGCGGGTAGACAAGGGACGGGATTGGTTACTGTAATTACTCCGAATGGAGAAAGAGTGGAAACAAAAGTGACATTGGGTGTGACAGACGGAGCCAATATAGAAATACTGTCCGGCTTAGAGGAGGGCGATGTAGTTTCTGCTACTCCGCCAAACCTTGATCCGAGGGGGATTTGATAAAATGAAAGGAATTTCCGAAAAGACTTTAATCAAAATAAAGGATTTGAAAGCAAGCGTCAAATTGAATAATGGCGATATGCTGACAACAGTAACCAACGCTAATATGGAATTGCAACGAGGGCGCAGTTATGCCATTGTCGGAAAGTCCGGCTCAGGCAAAACAAGCCTTATATCCATTATTGGCTTGTTAAATCGGGAATATGAGGGCGAGTACCTTTATGATGGTATATCTATTTCTGCTTTGAAAGACCGTGATCTGTCTATACTGCGAGCCAATAATATCGGATTTGTATTTCAGAACTACTCTCTGATTAAGCACTTGCGGGTATGGGAAAATATCGAATTACCCCTACTCTATGCCAAAAAGTCGTTTACCGCCAAACAGCGTCACGAGATAATTACAGGCTTGCTAAAAAGTGTCGGCTTAGAAAGCAAGGAAAATGATTACCCAATCAATTTGTCCGGCGGTGAACAACAAAGAGTTGCAATCGCAAGGGCGCTTGCAGTATCTCCGGAAGCCATTTTATGTGATGAGCCTACGGGAGCGTTGGATAAAAAGACGGGAACGCAGATTATGGAACTGTTGCACAGCGTCGTAAAAGAAAATGGAATTATGCTGCTGTTGGTTACGCACGATCCTGATATTGCAGATACCTGTGATACGATTTTTGAAATGGATGGAGGGAGGATAACTTGTGCTAAAAATGATACTTAAAGACCTTCGTCTGTCTCCACTTAGAAGTATTCTGACAAGTGTTTCAATGCTTGTAGGCATTATCGCAATGCTTGGATCGGTATTAGTTGGTACGCTTGGACGGGAGTATTTGATTTCCGTAAACGCACAGGTATATGGCTGGTCACCTACTTACTCATTCGTGATAACGGAATCCGATTTTCACGATAGAAATAAAATGGAACAATTATTCCAGAGATTTGAAGCCATTGATGATGTAGCCGCTGTTACTTTTTCTATGGGAGAAGATATTCGATTTGCACCAATGAAAGATTTAACGCCAATACCGCCGAATGATGTTTACCAAAACCTGATGGCTTTTGATTTAGTTTGCACCACGGAGGCATATAGTCAAGTCTATAATCTTCCAATGACATCCGGTAGATGGTTAGAGCCTTCGAGTGAGGGCGGATCGCTTGAAGTGGTCATAAACAAAGAAGCTAAAAACTATTTTAATGATTCGCCCTATGCTGCAGGAAATGTAAAAAGCACACTTTCGTTAACCCCATTCAATATTGTCGGAATAGTAAACGATGGCAGGGATTTTCCGACTATCTATGCGGATTCTGCGGCGATCCTCAATTTCGCACCAGCAATGTGGCAAGTACAAAATGCAAATGTGTATTGGCATCCCACAACAGGACTGACAATCGAACAGATACATTCTGCCCTTGGCGACATTTTGACTGATACCATTGGCGGTTACTGGGAAAGTGCTGGGCGGAGTGATATTGGAGATACCTATGATTCGGTATTGTCCATACTGCAATTAGGGCTTTTGGTTACTTCGCTTTTGTTGCTGTTTGTTTCCGTATTAGGGCAGATCAATATCGGACTATCTTCATTGGAACAGCGCACACATGAGTTGCTGATCCGCAGAGCGATAGGTGCTTCACGAACAAATATTGTGGCATTGGTTTTAGGCTCACAGTTGATTTTATCAATATTCGTTTGCTTTGCAGCTATTTTGATTTCGCTGATTTTGGTGCATTGTATTGGAGCGTTGCTCCCTGTGGATTCCCCGGTGGGAACACCGAGTTATCCAATCAGCGTTGCTGTTGTTGCAGTTGCTGTGTCTGTGCTTACAGCATTATTGGGCGGATTATTACCAGCATTGAAAGCAGCAAAATTAGAGCCTGCATTGGCTCTTAGATAATAAAACTCAATTCAAGGAGGAAACAAAATGAAACGAACAATCTCAAAATCCGAAAGACCGTACAGACTGTTATTGTGTGTTATGATTTCTTTGCTGGTGATTATGCTGGCAGGCTGCTCCACTTCTTCGGACTCCGACACAAACACAAGAGGTTTCACGGACTTTGCTACCATTGAAGAAGAATACCTAACGACCATTGAGAGTTTGAATTGGCCGGAGGGCTTTACGCCGCCTGATGCTTTGGAAGGCGAAGATACGGGAGCGTCTTTTCAGATAGGATATGGCGATACAAGAGCATCTAACCTTTGGGAATATTCTTGGATGCAGGAATGGCTTGATACTTACAATACGGATTCGGAAAGGGCGGCAAAAGCCTTAGCTGAACTCGAAAAAGCCTTTGATATGCCTTATATGGGAACAGATCGCTGTGATGACGCCACACGCAAATATCTTCGTGATAATATTGATAAAGCTAAGTTGGGAGATCCGTCTGGATTTACAGAGTGTATTCAGGCAAATTATGCCGATTAAAAATGGCACATAGGAGTTTTGGTGTTGGGAGGTGAGCACATATATGCAGAGAAAACACCGTAAGAAAAAACGATTTGGAGTATTTTTGTTTTTGCTTGTAGTTTGTATCGGCATAGGTATAATGTTTGTGCCGTGGGCAATGCAGCCGGAAAATTTCAGAGAGGTAAAGAATAAAATAAATGGTTTTCTCTACAAAGAAGATTTTCCTGACTCTTATAATGCAAAATCGCTGATTTTGGTGGATTGTTCTGATGATGAAATATTTGTTTCAAAAAACGAGAACGAGCCACAAATTCCTGCAAGTTTAGCCAAGCTGTTTGTTATTGAGTATGCGTCAACTTTAGCAGACCTTGATAGTATCGTTGTTGCAGACTATGGTGCTATTTCACTCACGAAACCTGGCTCGTCTGTTGCTCAAATCAAGGAAAAAGAATACTTTTTACACAATCTATTTGCGGCAATGTTAGTACCGTCAGGGAATGACGCAGCTTATGTGGTTGCTGATTATTGTGGAGGATTACTTTCGCCGCAAGCAGAAAGCTGTCAAGAGCGTGTGAGGATTTTTATGGAGAACTTAAACCTGCATTTGCAACAGCAGGGGTACTTAGACACAGTTTTATATGATCCGAGTGGTTTTGATATGGAGGCATTTACCACCACTTTAGATTTGAAAGAAGTAGTATATCGGTTGTTGGAATACTCGTGGTTTAGAGAAATTGTATCTCAAAACACTTATACGGCAACACTGCCTGATGGCAGTACACAAATATGGCAGAATACAAACGCCTTTCTTGATCCGACATCCGAATATTACAACGAAAATGTATGCGGAATTAAGACTGGCTCTCTGTCTGACGACTATAACTTGATTGTGCTTTATCAGCAGCACGGAAAAGAGTTTTTGATATGCAGTTTAGGCTCTCAGTCCGATTCCTCTCGTTATGACGATGTGAATTTTATTCTGAAAACGATTGATGAATCGTATTATCTCACGCAATAAATCTTATGTTGTCCAAGACAAAAAAACTAACCAAGGGGGGTGATAATATCGGACGAATCGTAATAATGGAGTTCAAAGCACAAGACTCAACAGCCTTTGACGATATGCTGGCTTTTGTAAAACAGCACCCTGATTTTGAAAAATTAGAGATTTCATATGAGCCGACATTATCCCTTTCCGGCTTAGAAATCAATTTGAGCCGGCGCAGAGTTATCAATAACGGTCAGGAAATTGAACTGACCGTCAAAGAGTACGATATACTCTGCTTGCTCGCAGCCAATAAAGGTCGTGTTCTTACATACGAGCAGATTTATGATAAGGTGTGGGGCGAAATATCAGCAGGCAATGAAAAGGATACCGTAGGCTTTCACATTCGGAATCTTCGTAAAAAACTTTGTGATACAAACTCTCGCTTTTCCATAGATAGTGTTCGTGAGATCGGCTACCGCTTTAACAGTCAGTAAGCAGTCCCTCGTAGTTCATAATGAATTGCGAGGGATTATTCATTTTCTAAGACGGTATGTCGGAATTTGATAAATCCCTGCAAATGTTGATTTTATACGACTGTTAAGAGCAATATCGTGTCTAAACTTGCGACTGGACTTTGCATTTTCTACGAGTTATCTTCGTAATATCTCGGCATTATACTACTGGAATGTTTATCATAAACAGGGCATGATTTATGGCAGAATGGGCAGTCGTTCTCGTGCCATTTATTAGGTCTTGCTTGGATACGAATATGTTTAACTCCATTCTTATCAGAGTAAAGATTACAATTTTTTATAACTGTGTTCTTGACATTAAGGACACTTTTGCATAATGTATTAACTGAAGCCACTTGTGAATACTCCTTTTGTGTTTTTCTTCGCAGTTAATACATTAAAGGACACAAGTGTTTTTTCAATATGGTGTTGTTAATTTATGGTGTTAGGCTTCCACCATTATGCCAGAAGCCTCATATAAATTTATTGGGAAGAGTTACCGATCAAGTTTTCTCAGAATCCGAAGAATGGGATATTGATACGGTGTCAGAAACTATTGCATCGGAATATGAAAGAGCAACGAATCTTTCGATAAATAAAGAGAAGCAGAATTTGCCAATAGAAGAAAAACGAACGATAGATGTTAAAGAAATACGAGAATGGCTGAACTTTATTATTACGATTATATCAGTTGTTTTGGGAGTTACGAATTCTTCAGCAACAACGATAAATAATTACAATTATACACAACAAGTCAATAATTATTACATCGTTGGAATGGGATATGATGCGAAGGAGCTAAATACGACTAAATATAGAATCGTTAATAGAGAATCTATTGTACGACTGAAGCATGACTGCCATTCGATTGTAATTGAAAAGCTTGAGGAAGGGAAAGTTGTTAGAATTATAGATAAATATAAAAAGTGGCGACAGATAATTTGGGAGAATGAAGATGGTGAAGAATGTATGGGGTGGATTCAAAATTATAAATTAACTGAGTTTAAAGTGCCTAGAAATAAATGATGTATATTTGATGAAATAGAATCTATAAGTGAAGGAAGTATTATGTGTGGTAGATATTATATTGATTCTGATATGGCAGATGAAATCGAAAAAGTAGTGCATGATATAGACCAACGGATCCGGCAGGAACATTTTGCAGGAGATATCTTTCCAACCAATGTAGCACCGATCATTGAAAAATCAGAACATGGATTGAAACTGGATGTTTGCAAGTGGGGATATCCATTGTCACAAGGAAAGAATCTGGTTATAAATGCAAGAGCAGAATCTGTTATGGACAAACCTTCTTTTCGAAATGGAATCCTCTATCACCGCATTTTGATACCGGCAAGTGGGTTCTATGAATGGAATCGGTTAAAAGAGAAAAATACATTTTCCAGATATGATGCACCAGTATTGTATATGGCTGGCTTCTGTGATTGGTTTGAGAATGAACGACGATTTGTGATTATGACTACAGCAGCCAATGAATCTATGATAAAAGTACATGATCGTATGCCGCTGATATTGGAAAAAGGACAGCTGAAAGATTGGTTCGATGACAGGAAAATGGAGCAAATTCTGCATCAGGTACCGGTTCAGCTAAAACGAGAGGCAGAATACGAACAGCAGAGCTTATTCTTATAATGGTTCAGAGGAGAAATAGAAAGATGCAAATATTTGTTGATGCAGATGCCTGCCCAGTGGTTGCGATCATTGAAAAGATTGCAAAAGATAATAGTGTTCCGGTAATGTTGTTGTGTGATACAAACCATGTTCTGTCATCGACTTATAGTAAAGTTGTTGTTGTCGGTGCAGGAGCAGATGCAGTAGATTATAAACTGATTAGTATCTGCCATAAAGGAGATATTGTCGTATCACAGGACTATGGTGTGGCTGCAATGGCATTGGGAAAAGGTGCTTATGCTATTCATCAATCAGGTAAATGGTACACGGATGATAATATTGATCAGATGCTAATGGAACGTCACCTGAGTAAAAAAGCCAGAAGAAGTTCCCGTAAATGTCATGTCAAGGAACCGAAGAAGCGGACGGAGGAAGATGATGAAAGATTCGCTCAGTCTTTTGAAAAAATGCTTTTGATGGCACGGGAGAAAGAAGGCAGATGAGGAATTGTAGATGCAGAGGAACGACAGAAGCTATAAAGACTTAAAACAAAAACAGAAGAGTGCAATAGCAGATAAAACATACAAAATGCACTTGAAGTTTTATCTTGAGAATCAGCGAATGCCGGATGCTACTGAAATGAATGATATATGCAAAAGTTTGTTTACGGCAGTTCAATCGCTTGCTCCTAAAACGGAATATGAAGAATTTTATAAAATTGTTGAAAAGCGTGAAAAGAGTTATGAAGAACGTATCCTGAGAGACATTCAGAATGGAATTATAATAGAAACACTTATGGCAAAAAAACATAAGAAAACGCCGGAAGAAAAAGCAGCTGTTGCGAAACAAAAGAAGCAGCAGAGGCGAGCAAGACGGAAACAAGAAACAAGAGATAATCTGGCTAAAGAAGAAATCTTGCAAGATGACAGATTTTTCGTTATTGCCGGTTATACCTCCGGAGGTGCACCGTATGGTGTCACCTGGGAGGAAATGGGTCTGAAACCTTGGGAAGATTTGGAAGAGAATAATTGAGTTGTCAGTGCAATCTTATTTATCTCTTGTGACAGAAACAGGTTCCCGTTTTGCCGGAAGTAAGTCTGAATTGATTTCAGGAGCATCGAGCAGCACAGAGAAATTTTGCTGAATGATATCCAGTGTTTTCTGCTTTTTCTGTAATTTCTGTTTTTCCCGGACGGTAGCAGCTTGTTCAGATTCAAGATTTTCAATCCGCTTCTGGATTTTTTCAGAGCTAGGGATTTTGGTAACACCGAGATCCTGAAGCTCTTTTTTTAGTGAATCGTGGAGTTGGTATTCTGCCAGATGCTTGGAACGGTATTCTTTTGGATTTTTTGCAGATTTGCAATCTTCTATCACTTTACGGCAGAGCCGGTAAGAATCACAGTGTTTCTGAATGACTTTCTGCGTGCTTAGCTCACTGGTGATGTGTGCTATTCTCTGATCAGCCGCTTTAACAGAAGCATCAACATCAGAAACATGCTGCCTGAAATCCTCATAATTCAGTAGGTTATTTTCTGAAAGATAGTTGAAGGTGCGGGCTGCCTCTTTTAGATTATTGAGTTTTGCCCAATGTTCAAATCCTTCTCGATTGCCAGTCGTTACATACGTGGAGATATTGATATACAGGCGAGCTTCTCTGGACAGATGTTTTGTAGTTTTCACTTTGCTACGATTTTTAGCTAAGCGGATGCGGACGTTTTCTTCCGTATAATAACTTCCCAGAGATTTCATATAAGTGAAATTTTTTTGTTCCGGTGCACGGAAAGAAAGATGCTTTCCCTGCCGGACTTCATATCCAGCTAACTGCATTTTTTGTAGAAATTCCTCATAGTTGATGGAAGTCCAGATTGCTTTATCAACTGCAACACGTAGCTTGGCTTTCCAACTGGTGCCACGATGATATTCCATGTTCTCTTTATAGCTTTTTCCTTTTTCTCCGGTTGGCATACTGGTGGCAAGTCCATTTTCCAGGCAGATACGATTACTGATTCTGCAGAGTTTATGGTAGCTCCGCTTATTGGAAACATACTTGTGATGATCAACAAAGCTTGCAGCGTTGAAGATGATATGGTTATGAATGTGCTTTTTATCAACATGGGTACTGATCACGTATTCATATTTTCCTTTCAGTACTTCGGCTGCAAATTGCTGTCCTAAGCGATGGGCAGTTTCGGCATCAACTTCTCCAGGTTTAAATGACTGGATCAGATGAAATGCCAGGTTATCACCTTTGTCCATTCCATTCTTTTTTGCCATTTCTCTAGTCATGGAAAATTCGAGATCAGCAGTTTCCGGGGAACAGCCAAAACTGGAAACCAGCAGTTTTTCATCAGTCTTGTCTGGATTCGTGATATAGTCCAGAGCTTTCTTGTCTGTTACTTTAATGGGGAAGATCTTAATATATGCCATAGTTCTTTCACCATCTCTTTCAATTCTTGCATTTCTTCCGGATATAGATCTCCGGTGGTATTTACCTTTTTTGCAATCTGGTTGATATTTATGCCAATCTTGTGCATTTCCTCATACTGTTTCTTCAGAGGAGTTGTATCTGTGTTGACGATGTAGCCGTCGATTGCCATCTTACGCAGATAAGCTCCCATGTTCTTGGTTTTTGATTCTATCATCTTCCTGCGGATTAGCTTTCGTTCTTCTTCTGTGACATAAAAATGAATTTCTTTGTTTCTTTTTCTTTCAGCCATTAGCAGTTTCTCCTTTCTGAGAGGGCAGTAGTATCGTTGCTTTCAGCGTTTTTCAATTCAGGGCAGGGTACCCTAAATTGGGATTTTCCGGAAGTGTATCCTCACTTCCTGTCCTTGCTGTTTTACCCCTCTATTAGTTAAAGTCAGGAGAACCGGGAAAATGCAAAAGAATTTGGCAGGTAGTACGGGAACTGAAAATATGGTATGATTATGGGCAGGATATCAGAAGAATCAGGAGTTGAATAAACTGTGAAGAAAGAAGAAATTTTTGAATATGTGAAGAAACAGTATGGTACGGTGCCGGAGTATTTATGGGCACAATCACCAGATAATGCTGTGCTACGACATAAGAATGGAAAATGGTATGCTGTGGTCATGACGGTTGAAAAATCGAAACTGGGATTAGAAGGAAAAGATCCGGTTGATATCATGGACGTAAAGTGTGATCCGGACATGACGAATATGATTATTCAGACTTATGGATTTTTACCTGGATACCATATGAATAAGCAGCACTGGATCACGATTTTACTGGATGGTTCTGTCAGTGAGGCTAAGACACTGGACTTTTTGGATATGAGCTATGACCTGATTGACGGAGCAGGCAGAAAAGAAGAAAATGTAAGTGGATTACAGTGATTTTTGAGCAAAAGGAAAACCGGGGATTTTACTCCTCGGTTTTCTGGCTGTTGTGCTTCAGTCTTCAACTTGAAAAATATCTTCTACAGGCACTTTCAGGTAATGTGCCAGCCGGATTGCAATCTCAAGAGAGGGATTTCGTTCTCCACGTTCGATGCGGCCTATCGTCTGGCTGCAGGAACCTATGGCTTCAGCCAAATCTGCTTGAATGAGATTCCGTTCTTCACGAATATCTTTTAATGTATTATTGATTGCCATTCAATCACTTCCTTTGCTTATTGTTATCAGTAGGATCATGAACCTGCTGTTGAAATCTAATGAAATCCTGGAATTTCTGCACCTTTGCATTTCCCGATTACTTTTCCAAAAATCTTAAAAGAGTCAGATTCCAAAACTTGGATAGGACGATATTTTTGATTTAAAGAGATCAGATAAACACCATCTGGCTCATCGTGTAATTCCTTGATGTAAGTATTGCCGTTGAGATAGAAGATTCCAATTTCACCATTAGCAAGAGAATCTTTTTTCTGAATCCATGCAACATCGTCTGTATGATAAAGTGGCTCCATACTATCACCAGAGATCCGCACACCAAAGTCAGTCTGCTCAGGAGCAAGATGTCCTACGTCATAGGTTTCTTTTACAGAATCTTCCAGGTAATTTCCAGTACCAGCAGAAACTGGTTCCCAGGTAATTTCTACAGGATGATGGAATGGGATAATCTTTGCAGACAGTGGAGAAAACTTTTTAGAAGCTTTCAAAATATCAGCAAATTCAATCAATTTATTTCTGCCTTCTTCATTCAATCCACTCATAATGTTATATGGATTTTCTCCAAAGAAGGATTCATATATATCTTCGATATCAAGTAACTGGCAAAGTGTCAGGAAAACATGTAAAGCGGGTTCTCGTGCATTGTTCTCCCATTTGGAGAGTGCTTTTGTAGTGACCTGAATACCTTCCTGAGAAAGCAGGTTTACCAGATCTGATTGAGAGTATCCTTTCTTTTTTCTATTTTCTGCTAATATTTCCCCGAAATCACGCATTTGTTCGCCTCATTTCTATTTGAATTTTCTATATGCATTATACCGTATGTTAGAAATAAAATCAACAATAATCTCCGAAATGGAGAAAATACAACCAAGATGTTACTTGACTATCTCCGAAATGTCGATATATACTAAACATACAGAAATTGATAAGACATTATGTTGAAGGAAGCAGCTGGGAGGTGAAAAGTTTGAGTGAGCGTGTGATCCTGCATAGTGATATGAACTGTTTTTATGCCAGTGTAGAAATGCTACATCATCCGGAATTTGCTGGAATGCCTCTGGCAGTCGGTGGTGATCCGGAAGCCCGGCATGGAATTGTGCTGACAGCAAATTATATTGCCAAGAAAAAAGGAGTAAAAACCGGAATGGCATTATGGCAGGCGAAACAGGTTTGCCCGGAAATTATTTTTGTACCACCACGGATGGATTTATATTTGCGATTTTCTCAAATGGCAAGGGAAATCTATTCAGAGTATACAGATAAAATTGAGCCATATGGAATTGATGAAGCCTGGCTGGATGTATCAGATAGTGGAAATCTGAAAGGAAGCGGAATGACGATTGCGAGAGAAATCAGCCATCGGATTAAATACGAACTTGGAGTAACAGTGAGTATTGGAATTTCCTGGAATAAGATTTATGCGAAACTTGGTTCAGATTACAAAAAGCCGGATGCAATCACAGAGTTTAATCGAGAAAATTATAAAGACAGGATATGGCAGCTTCCTGCGTCAGATTTGCTTTATGTCGGAAGACAGACAAATAAGAAATTGCAAAAACTTGGAATCCGGACAATCGGGCAACTTGCGGAATCAGACGAAAAGTTGTTAGAGAGCCATTTTGGAAAAATAGGAAATGTATTATGGGCTTTCGCAAATGGCTGGGATGAAGATCCGGTTTGCAAGGAAGGGTATGAAGCTCCAGTAAAGTCGATAGGTAATAGCACCACAACACCGAGAGATCTGGAAAATGATCTGGATGTTTGGATCATTCAAATAGCATTGGCAGAAAGTGTAGCTGCACGATTGCGGAAACATGGATTTAAATGCAAAACAGTAGAAATTACAGTTCGAGATAATGGATTGTATAGTTTTTCCAGACAGATACATTTACGACAGCCAACGAATATTACAAATGAGATTGTAACTGCAGCATTTCAGCTATTTAAAGATAATTACAAATGGGAACATCCCATTAGAAGCCTGGGAATCCGAGCTGCGGATCTTGTGTTAGATGATATTCCCGTGCAGTTGGATTTATTTGGAAATCAGGAGAAAAAAGAAAAGTTAGAGAAGCTGGATCGTACTGTAGATGAGATAAGACGACGGTTTGGATATTTCAGTATACAGCGAGCGGCAATGTACCAGGATAAAGTCTTATCCCACTTAGACGCTGGTACGCACACGGTCCATCCACACAGTTATTTTCATGGGTAATTGGAGGGATAGATTTGAAAAAAGCATTAACCAGAAAACAGGAAGAAAGTTATCAGTGTATTTTGAATTATACGAAGGAGCATGGATATCCGCCGACAGTTCGGGAATTTGGAGAGTTGATCGGGGTGAAATCAACATCATCTGCTTTTTCCAGAATCAAGCAGTTGGAGTTAAATGGATATATCCGCAGAATCCCGGCATCGCCAAGAGCAATCGAGATTTTATAGTGAGGTGTCGGCATGAACAAAGTATATGTAGATGTAGTGGCAGAGTTTCGGAAAGACGGACAGCTGGTTCCCATATTTTTTACATGGGAGGATGGAAGAAAGTATAGCATTGACAGAATTTTGAAAATCGAGCGATGCGCCAGCAGAAAGGCAGGCGGTGTAGGAATGATGTACACCTGTATGATACAGGGACAGGAAAGCCATTTGTTTTACGAAGTGGATAAATGGTTTATGGAGAGAAAAACAGCATAAGGAGAGATAGGTATAGACGATATTATTTGGATTATTAACCGGCAGGGATAGTCACTTTCCCTTTATATTCCTGCAGGTTTTACATAAGAAGATGGATTCCGGTCAGCAAAGGCAACTCCCACAATGCCTTTTGGATATCCGCTTCTGCAAATTGTAGTAAGTAATTGCTTCCCATCAAAATCATGGGGAAAGCGAACTGGTCTGAAAGACCGCCAGTTAGTGTGATGATGATAAGGAGATTTTGAAACTGATGACAGACAGAGATTATGCAATTAAATCAATGAAAGAGATTACCTTCCAGATGGCAAGCCATGCACAGGATTATCTGGAAGTTACAATCGAAAGACATTATACTGATATTAAAGAACTGATGACAAGTTACCAGAAGCTGATTTTGGAAAATCAGGTCGTATTGGAAGAACTGGATATGGAGTGCCAGGAGAAGATCAATGAAGATATGGCATATGCGTTAAGCTACCTGAGCATTTATAATCATCAGCTGAACGTGCCAAAGATGCACCGGGAGATGAATAACCTGATGATTATTTATGGACTGTCGGACATGATCTATCGGGGAATGACACTGGTGAAATTTTATGCTCCCAATGGTGTGACACTCAGTGAAATTCTTCATTCCTGCTTTTGCAGTCATTACAATAAGACAGATGTGGAAGTGCAGCAGGAACTGGGAATAGGCAGGACTTCTTTTTATAAGATGAAGAAGCAGGCCCTTGGATATTTAGGATTTTATTTTTATGAGATCGTGGTACCGCAGGCAAAGGATAAAAGATTTAAACCGTCACTGGGCGTAGAGGAAGAGTAGGTGAGTAATATGAGATACGAAGATTCGATGAAAGGTGTAGCTGCTCAGATAATCAAAGAACAGCAGCGAGCCAGTAAAATAAAAAACAATCCAGAAGAGTTCCATTGGCATGACGAATATGCAACGTTGAATTTCTTTCGGTTTATCTGCAAAAATATCGGTAACTTGGGAAATGGAGAAATTGAGAAAATGGTCACACGCTTGAAAAGCATAGATCAGAAAGCAGTGGAAAACCATGTGAATGGTGCTGTTTGGGCATTTGATTATGATAAGATGTTCTGTGTACTGATGGAAAATGAAATTTGCCGAAAGGTGTGTGAAAAGAATAAATATAATAGTTGGATGAAGTTGATTGGACAGTATTGTGTTTCAATGGCTTAAAGATGAAGAAAGTTGTTGGAGGGAAAAAACTCTCCAGCAACTTTGTCTTTGATGAATAGAGGTCAATTTTTTGTTCAATTATTTTCACTATTGTTTGATTCAGTGATTTTTTTCTTCTTTGGAGAAACCAGTTTGTGACCGGAATAAATGGACATGCCCATACAAAGCAATGAAGAATAGGCAAAGTATTTATGTGCAGTCATAGATTTTCTGATTCCAGAATAAATGCATCCCAACATACAGAAAAGTGCGCCTAGGGACCAGTATTTATGTGATTTCATGATTTGATACCTCCTTTGATTTAGCTGCTTCAATCATAACTCTATTTTACGAATATGCAAAGAAAATCTTGAAATATAGTTCTGTAGAATTAGAACTTGGCTTTGCGATTCTGTATATTTAAGATATCCACAAGTATACTAAATCCAGAACGATTATTCGTTCTGGAGGAGGTGTTACGATGGATTTGAAGGCAGTAGGACAGCGAATCAAATCAGCACGAGAAGCAAAAAATCTCACGCAAGAGGAACTGGCTGCATTAGTAAATTTAAGTCCGACGCATGTGAGTGTAATAGAGAGAGGCTTGAAAGTTACAAAATTGGATACCTTTGTTGCAATTGCAAATGCATTAGATGTTTCTGCAGATACTCTTTTGATTGATGTTGTGGCACATTCAGTTACAGGTGTTACCAATGAGCTGACAGAGAAAATAGAAAAACTTCCGATCAAAGAGCAGAAAAAAATTATCAAAGTAATTCATACATTATTGGAAGAGTAATATGACAAAATGGGAAGAGCAAGTAGCTCTTCTTTTTTTTGACTTTTTATTCCGCTTTAAATTGTAAAGTGTCTTTTCATGATAATAGAAATATGCTAAATTAGTTCTATAGAACAATGTGTAATTCTACTTATATATTGGAGGAAAATGAATGAGAGAGAAAACTATTTATGAGAAAATTGCAAAAAAGTACAACACAACACCAGAAGAGGTACGCAGAGAAATGCAGATAGCCATAGATGCAGGATTTGATAATCCTGATCCGGATGTGCAGGAAGAATGGAAGAAAATGACACTTAAAGGAGACAGACCCACACCGGAAGAAGTAATCAATTACGCAGTAAAACAATTAAAAGGAAATTAATGAAAATATGAAAAGAAAGATAATTGCAGTAATCTCAGGAGCAGTCATCTTGATAATTGCTACAGGAAGTATTTATGGGAAACCTGAATCTGGTCATAAGGAAGGTGAACCTGATGTAGTAGGAACATTTTCCATAAATCAGGATGAAAATCTAACCGTAGTAGCTAACCGGGAAAATATTGAGGATAGAGAAGCGTTTGCAAGAGAACTTTTGCAGATGTACAAGGAGAATTCTTTTCATTCGACAAAATTCTCCACAGACAGGGGATATGCGACGAGTCTTGATATGAACATCTATTTATGGAAAGAGGATATTGAAGATGGGGAATCGGTAATGACAGCCGAATACAGACCTGTAGAATATGGAAAGGACTATGATGTTGTCAATAATCCTGATAAATTTCAACTATATATAGATGGAAAAGAAGTAGAAGAATAACACGGTGAACTTTTTATACTGAAATATGTACGATTTCAATAATGATGTGAACTTATAGGAATGTATTGCGGATACTTTGTGAACTTTATCCTGATACAATGATTATGCTGATGAAAGAAGGCATAGATAACTGAATATAAGAAAGAGACGAAAGCCTCAGTAGTTAAGAAAAAAACTACTGGGGCTTTTTTTCGTGCCTGAATTTCTCAGCCAATAACTGCGGGTATGTCCCGGCAGGATAAAGGCGGAGCAGGCATGATTCTAAACAGAGGTCCGCCTTCTGGATTTGAAACAAGCAACGAGATTTCAAATTCAGGAGGAACGGACATGTATATTGAACACCCATATTTTTATGAAGGAAAGTATTACGCAAATATTGATGGAGAGATGATTGAGATTACAAAAGAGGTTGCGTATGCGATGAACAATTTTTATAGAAGCAGCAAGGCAAAAAAGGTAGAAATCAAAAACGAATTGGGAGAGGTCGTGGACAAGATGTTGAGGGAAGTACCTTACAGTGGTCAGTCCATTGATGGAGAAGGCTTTATGATAGAGGATTTTCCGGATCTGAATTGTGATGTGGAGCATAGTGTGCTGACAAAAATGGAACAGCAGGATATCCACAAAGTGATCAATCAGCTGAACTCCGAGGAACGCATGATTATTTACGGTATTTTCTTTGAAAACAAGACACAGACACAGATGGCAGAGATTATGGGAATTTCCAGACAGATGCTGTCATACAAGCTGAAATCCATTCTTAATAAGATGCGTGAAATGTATATGAATAAATTTTTTTAAAAAATTTTTCAAAATCTTTTGCATCTTCCGAAGTCATTTGACTTTAGTAATTAGAGGAGCTTTAAGGACTCCCTAAAACGCACCGTGATAACTGAATATCCAATAATAACTGACGTGACATTTCATACAGTGAGCACGAGGAAGATGCCGCTATAGGATTATAAGACGTAAAAACATTTTTAGAGCTAATAATGCTGCGAAAAAGCACTGACCAAAGCCAGTCGGCAGGCTGGTGATGCGATGACATGTGTGAGATGCGATACACTTGCAGACCCTGAGAAGTCTGTAATTGGTAAACCTATGAACTGCCAGAGCCTGGAAACGAGAGTTTTTGGGTTGTGGTCCGGAGTATAGCATTCGGACAGGTTATTATTCCCTTCCTGCAGATGCAGGAGTAACGATTCGGGGTATCGAGGATAAATAGAATCGAGCGAGCACTGTTTAATAATCAAATTGGTTATAGAGGTTATGCGGCAGAGCTTTCCATCTTGGAAAGGAACTCTGCCGTATTCCTGTGGAGCCAATATAGCGCTAGGGATGCTTTACAAATAAAAAAAGATTGGAGAGATGACAAGTGACGATTCGAAGAGGAGATATCTTATGGGCGGATCTCGGTATGTTTCCGACAACTTCGGTTCAGGGTGGAGTAAGACCGGTGATCGTAGTAAGTAACAACAAAGCTAATACATACAGTTCAGTCATTACAGTAGTTCCGCTGACGTCAAGAATATATAAGAAGCGGTATTTGCCAACACATGTATTTATCAGTAAGTACGATATGACAGGGATCCGAAAAGGAAGCCTGGCATTGGCTGAACAGGTTATGAGTATTTCTACAAAATGTATTATTGAGAAATGCGGAAGAGTAAATAAGTGGAGCCTGGATCGGGTACTGAAAGCAGTACGGATTCAGATGGGAATGGAAGGAGAAGGGCATGACAGCAGAGGAATATAGAAATTATCTGGATCAGGATTTCAGTGATGTGGATATCAATGAAATGACTGATCTACGGATGATAAAAACAGACAGAAATAAATCGCTTCAGGAACGGAGAGATATTTTTCTGAATAAAGTAGGAAATCCTTATCTGGTCCGGATCGGTAATATGAAAGTAAAAGTCAGATTTGCAAATAACGGTATATCTATGGAGCAGGCATTTGAGAATATGCTTCTGAGTGTCTGAAAAAGTACTGGTAAAATTGAGGGGACTGTGTTAGAATGTCGGTAAGGACAAATTATGCAGCCCCCTTTTATTACATGGATTTTCTGACGTAATAAAAGGAGGTAAGATATGTATCAGAATATCAATAAAATCTATCATGCCGCCATCTATGTCAGATTATCTAAAGAAGATGGCGATATTTCCAGTTCAGCAAAACTGGAAAGTAACAGCATTTCTAACCAGAAAGCTTTGATTCTGGATTTCCTGAAAGACAAAAAAGATATTGAAGTTGTTTCAGTCCGAGTTGATGATGGCTACTCAGGCTCTAATTTTGAGCGCCCTGCATTCCAGGCAATGCTGGAAGATATCCGGCATGGGATTGTAGACTGCGTAGTGGTAAAAGATTTATCACGATTTGGAAGGGAATATATTGATTCCGGGAAGTATATCGAGAGATTATTCCCGGCTCTTGGTGTGCGTTTTATTGCTATCAATGATAATTATGACAGTCTTAAGGGAAAGAATCAGGCAGACGAAATCATTATCCCATTTAAAAATTTAATCAACGATGCTTATTGTCGTGATATTTCTATTAAGATCAGGAGTAATCTTGAGATTAAGAGGAAAAAAGGTGAGTGCGTGACTCCGTTTGTAGCATTTGGATACAGGAAGACAAAGACAGATAAGCATAAATTAGAGATTGACCCATCTGCAGGCAGCGTAGTACAGGATATTTTTAAGATGAAGCTGCGGGGAATGAGTCAGGATGCGATCGCTAATCGTTTAAATGAACTGGGTATTCTTTCCCCATTTGAATATAAAATCAGCAGCGGCAGTCATTATGAAACTGGCTTCCGGCAGAAAGAACAGTCACTTTGGAGTTCCGTTACAGTCCGTAGGATACTGGAAAACGAGGTTTATATCGGAAATCTTGTGCAGGGAAAAAGGACAACACCGAACCATAAAGTGAAGCAGACTTATGTGAAACCGGAAGATGACTGGATCCGGATTGAGAAAAATCATGAGCCACTGGTGAGTGACCGTGATTTTGAAATTGTGCAGAGGCTTCTGGGCATGGATACACGTACTTCACCTTACCAAAAGCAGGTATATCTGTTGTCCGGAATTGCTGTATGTGCGGATTGTGGTGCACCTATGACAAGAAAGGTTTCCACTGTGGCAGGAAAAAAATATGCTTATTATCTATGTTCCACAAATAAAGAAACAAAACACTGTTCCAGTCACAGAATACCGGAAAAGGATCTGGAAGATGCCGTACTGGTGATGTTGAAACAGCATATCCAGAATATCCTGCACCTGAAAAGAATCCTGGAATTTATTGGTACTGTGCCATTTCAGAAGATCAATATGAAGAAGCTGCAGGACAGGCTGGAGAAGAAAAAGCAGGAGACAGAACGCTGTAAGGAGTTACGGATAATGCTCTATTCGGATATGAAAGAGGGCATTGTATCAAAAGAAGACTATGTAGAGCTTCATGCAGCCTATGGAAAGCGGCTTAGAAATGCGGAAGAGAGTATCCGTGCGATCCAGAAAGAAATGGATAGTGAGCTGGAAAAAGCAGACAAAGCCAATACCTGGCTGGATTATTTTGTGAAGTATCAGGATATTGAAGAACTGTCCCGCACAGTGGTGGTAGAACTGATCAGGCAAATCAGAGTATATGATAAAAAGAATATAGAGATCACTTTTGATTTTGATGATTGTTATCAGACATTGCTGAATCAATTACCGTCTATGGGAGTTGATACGGTAATAGATGATGATAATAATCTGCAGGTCAAGGTAAAGGAGGTTGTATAAAATGGCACGAAAGAGCAGGAAAAACATTCCGGAAGTAGTCAGCAGTGCAATCGTCCAGACAGAGGTGAGCAGACCGTTCCGGGCAGGATTGTATGCCAGAATTTCAATGGAAACAGAAGAAACATTGGAAAGAGGAACGATAGAAACCCAGGTGGAATTGATGAAAAACTTTGTAGCAGATACGGAAGATATTTCGGTTGCGGAACTTTATAAGGACTCAGACTATTCAGGTACAAATTTTGACCGTCCTGGATTTGTACAGATGATGGAAGATATCAAGCATGGAAAAATCAATTGTGTTATTGTAAAAGATTTGTCCAGACTTGGAAGAAATTATGTCGAAACCAGTAATTATATTGAACGAGTATTCCCTTTTTTCCATGTAAGATTCCTGGCTGTGACAGATGATTTCGATTCCTTCAGAGAGGGTGTGGATCTTACAGTTCCACTGAAGAATATTATCAATGAGTTCTATTCGAAAGATCTTGCCAAAAAGAGCAGCAGCGCAAAAAAAGCTCTTTGGGAAAAAGGAAAATTTACAAGTGCCTGGGAACCGTATGGTTACAGAAAGTCAGAAGAAGACCATCATCAGCTGATTGTTGATGAAGAAGCTGCAGACCATCTGAAAAGTATATTTTCTATGTATATGGATGGCAGGAACTATAGTGATATTGCAAGACAGCTCAATAAAGATGGAGTTTTATCACCGACTTTACAGAGAAAATTCTATAAAACCGGTGAAAAGCCGCTTCCGGAGTCAAAACCCTGGAACAATTATGAAGTGAAACGAGTTCTTCAGGATGTTCATTGTACAGGTGATTCTGTATTTGGAAAATATCAGCAAAGTGTTTTCCAGGGAAATAAACAGAGAAACCGACCAGAGAGTGAATGGGTGCATGTGGAGAACACGCATGACGGGATTATAGATAGAGAGTTGTTTCAACAGGTACAATCTAAAATCCAGGAATATACGGAAGCTTATAAAAAGAAACATCAGCAGAACAATGGGGCTATTCGAAACCATAATTTCTATACAGGAAAGATATGGTGCGGAGGCTGTGGCAACCGCATGACGTTGTCCAGAGAAAGAAATGGCACATTCTTTTATATCTGCGGAGCCAATACCAACCATAAATCAGGGGGAAAGCAATGCAAAGGGCACAGAGTCAGAAAAGAATATGTGGATGACGATGTTCTTCGCCTGATTCAAACGCATATGAAAACCGTATTGGATACGGAAAAAATGATTCGGGAAATGAATACAGCTTCTAAAAATCAGACACAGTACCTGCTTTTGGATAAAGAGGTGGGGAAACTTCGACGGGAACTAAGCCGTATCAGTAAGCGTAAATCGGATTTATATGAAGACTATTCCGAACGTTTGATTACAGAAGAAGAATACATACAGTTTTCTCGGATCTATTCCAATGAAATTGAGCATATCAAGAGCCGTATGGACACAGTATTGGCGGCACAGGTTCGGTATTCCCAGGATTACCACATTGAAGAAGGCTGGGGAAATGTGATACATACTTATATGTCAAAGCGTAAGCTGACAAAAGAAATGGCAGATGCCTTTGTGGATTCAATTATTATCCATGGTAAGTATGATTATGAGATCAAGCTGGTATATGACGATCAGTTTGCAGATTTACAGAAACTAAAGAAAGAGAAGGAGGCGCAGTCAAGATGACAGATCTTAGAAAAACAGCTGTTTACATCCGTTTGTCTGCAGAAGATGACAATGTAGATGGCAGAGCCAAAAAAGAGAGCGACAGTGTAACTTCTCAGAGAATTCTGTTAAAATCATTTGCAATTGATGAGCTGGGTGTGGCTGAGTCGGATATTCTGGAATATGTGGATGACGGTGTCAGCGGTACTCATTTTAAAAGGCAGGGATTTCAACAGCTGCAGGATGACATGAAAAGCGGAGAAATCGGCTGTGTAGTTGTAAAAGACTTTTCCAGATTCGGAAGAGACTATCTGGAAGTTGGATTTTATATTGAATATATTTTCCCACTTCTACAGATTCGATTTATTTCGATTAATGACAGCTATGACAGTGCGGCAAGCAGCGGAATGACTGGTGGAATGAATGTAGCATTGCAGAATCTGGTATACAATATGTATAGCCTGGATTTGTCCAAGAAAATTTCATCAGCATTGCAGACAAGAACAAGAAATGGTACACGCCTTCCGGTAAATGCCAGATATGGCTATAAAAAAGGAAAAGATGGAAGGCTGGAAGTTGATCCGGAGGCTGCAAAAGTCGTGAAAATGATTTTTAAGATGGCAGCAAAGGGAACAAGTTTTGCAGATATTACAAGGGAATTGAACAGACAGGCGATTGCCACTTGTGATGAGCAGAAATTATCAAGAGGGGATCAGGTGCAGTTCCAGAGGTTTGATACGATCAAAAAGAAACACTGGAGCCCTACGACAGT
Organism: Blautia ammoniilytica; assembly: GCF_025566965.1. NCBI lineage: Bacteria > Bacillati > Bacillota > Clostridia > Lachnospirales > Lachnospiraceae > Blautia > Blautia ammoniilytica. The sequence goes on from NZ_JAOQJL010000023.1 coordinate 32,648, forward strand.
AGCGGCAATTGTCCGGGATGAGATTTATATTGGAACCAGAATCTGGGGAAAAACACGTTGCAGTATGCATACCGGTCATAAAGCAGTTCTGAATGATGAAACAGAATGGGTTCGCCTGGAAAATCATCATACGGCAATTATAGACAGGGCATTGTTTGAAAAAGCAAATGAAATGCATCCGAAAAAGAAGAGAAGTGTTGCGGAATCACGCACCAATTTTACTCTGGAAAGGCGTAAAAAACAGCCGGCATTACTGATATGTGCCAACTGTGGGCATTCTTTACTAAAAGAAACGGAGCATCTGCTAAAATGCTCAGATGCTCGAACCAATGGAGATCCTGTGTGTCGAAGTCTGGTGATCCGACGGGAACCGCTGGAGGAGAATATCCTTGGGCTTGTTCATCAGTATGCAGCGTCAATGTTGGAAAAAGAAAAGAAAGTATCTTCCAACAGGCAATGCGACTACAAAGAGATCAATACCGCAGAATTGCAAAAACAGAGCCGACAGTTGACCTCGGAAAAGATGAAACTCTATGATGATTACAAAGATGGTCGTATAGATCGTGATTCGTATAAGCAGAGAGCTGCAACGATAAGTGTACAGCTGGATGAAATAAAACGAAAGATAGAAGATGCGGAGAATAGCAAAAAGCTTCTTGAACAAAATGAACTTTCTGATAAAATAAAACTAAAAGATTTCTTGGGAATTCAGAAGTTCGATACAGAGAAGCTGCGTGAGATTATCAAGGTGATCCGTGTTCATAGTCAGGATGAAATTGAAATCGAATGGAATTTTGACGATATTTTTTCGGAACAGAGATAACTTGAGCAGGACAAGAATGACTTATCAGAAGATAATCAAGGTGCTGGGACTACCTGATGGAAGCGTCAGATAGTCTTCGGCAGAAAAAAATAAAATTTTTTTTGTCCTATACTTGACACATCCACATGTATGTCGGCACACCTATTGCTCAAATATGGCAAAATCCGGAATGAATCCAAAAGCATTGCAATATTTGATGGGCCACTCAGATATCAGCGTAACGCTGAATACATATACGCATGTAAATCTTGAGGATGCCAGAGAAGAAATCGCCAGACTTCGGATTGTTTAATTAAGATTTTTAATTAAAAACAGCAAGGTGTAAAATCTAAAAACATACACCTTATTTTACACCTTTTGCTGACGATATTATGCGAAAATAAACCAGGTTATGCCAGAAAGCAAATATTTACAAAGGCTTACAAAGCCCCGAAATACCAAGAAAAACTAAGAAATGCGAGGTTATGCAACAATGATAAAAGTGCTATTTGTATGCCACGGCAGAACCCGTACTTTTGTCTGAAGAGGTTTAAAATCAAGGCTTTTGAGGAATGAGAATGGGATTTGTACCCCCATTGTACCCCTATTTTATTAAAACAGTAGGATTATCAACCGGACTGTCCTCGATAAAAATGAATATGATTTGTGGTGAAAGGAGTTCCTACGGGGGACTTCTTTTCGTTTACAAAAAAATGTCGGTTTGAATGTCGGTTAAGTGTCGGTTTGTTTATATGGAACTGTTGCATTTGCAGTCCTGAGATGGAAGTTGATAAGTATGAACATTACGATGCACCGAAATGTTATCAAAATGTTCCGAATTGTTATTAGAATAATTATTAGTTCCGGTATTTGTATCAAAATTGATAAAAATGAAAGAAACAATTTGATGATTGACTGCAATACATACTATGTGGTTGTACTATTAATAATAATCTTATACCTTACCTAAACATGCATAAAAACCAAGCTGATCACAATAAAATAACATAAATGATTGAAAAGTAACAAAGAATATGTTATCATATATAAAAATATGTTACAAGGAGACGTCATATGCAAAAGCAATTAGAGCAGTATTTCGGCTGCAAAGTAAAGATAGCAGAATACAAGAATAAATTACCATTGCCGATTTTTATGACTATGCGTGAGATTACGATGGTTGAAATATATGGTGTTAATTTTGCCATAATAGATGTTATGAAGGAAACGGAGCTAAGTGTTGCTGCAATGAAAAAGCAGAAAGCAAAGTATGAGGAAGCATTGCAGTGCCCGGTAGCATATGAAGTAGCGTTAAACAGCGTATCCATGAGAAATGCTCTGGTAAAAAGCGGAGTTCCGTTTGTGGATCTGCCGGGAAATGTATTTTTACCATTTATGGGAATTATATTGCAGGATGTGTATCGCAAGCAGTTTGTCAAGGCAGATAAGATGATGCCTGCAACACAGATGGTGTTCCTTGAATTGTTATATATGGATGATGAGGAATCTGTGTTAAAAAGTGAAGTTGCGAACAAGTTGAATCTTACCAAGACGTCCATTACAAGAGCAACAGCCCAATTAGAGGGAATGGGACTCATCCGCCAGATGAAATCCAGAACAGAGATTGCTATTAAGAGAAATTACTCACGCAAAGAGTATTATGAAAATGCAAAAGCATATTTGATTAATCCGGTCCAGAAAGAGATTACAATTATGCGATGTGAAGCAACCTTTGAATCATTTAGCGCAGGAGAAACCGCTCTTAGTCAGGAGTCAGAATTGAATCCGCCTAGAATTGAGGAACGGGCAATCTATAAGGGCGAGGAAGTTGTTGACCAATTGGAAATTGTGGATGCCAGATCGGAAGACATGGACGACTGCTTGAAGGTACAATTATGGAAATACAATCCTTCTTATTTTGCAAGAGAAGGATGTGTTGATCCTGTTTCGCTTGCATGTACATTCAAAGGTAACGAAGACGAAAGAATAGAAATGAGTATTGAGAAACTGTTGGAGGAATTATAAATGGTACCAGGGCTAGACTCTTTTAGAGAAAAATTTAAAAATTATACGGATTATTACACTATTATCGGCGGAACTGCTTGCGATATTCTACTCTCAGAGGCAGACTTGCCGTTTCGAGCGACAAAAGATATTGATATGATCCTGATTATGGAGGACAACTTCCCAGAATTTGCGAGCGTATTCTGGGAATACATAAAAGAAGGCGGCTATAAGTGCGGATGGAGGAATGAACAGAATATGCACTTTTATCGCTTCACAGAAGGCAAATTCGGTTATCCTACTATGATTGAGTTGTTTTCAAGAAAGCCGGGATATCTTCTTGAAATTGAAGAAGGAATTGTACCGATTCATATTGATGATGATACTTCCAGTTTATCAGCGATTCTTCTGAACGATGATTATTATAAATTTATGATGTCCGGACGTAGAGTGGTTGATGGTATTGGTGTTCTGGGAGCAGAGCATCTGATTCCATTCAAAATGTATGCGTGGATTAATCTTTTAGAACGAAAGAGAGCCGGCGAGCATGTCAATGAAAAGGATTTAAAGAAGCATAAGTACGATGTATTCCGCTTGCTACAGATTGTCACAGCTGGAACAAAAGTTGAATCAGAAGGGCTGGTGACAGAGAGTATACATAGATATATCGAGGAAATCAGTGTACTAGATGAATTGGAAGTAAGACTTTTGCAGATGGGAATGCCTTTTGATAGAGATAGGGGTGTGGAGTTGCTGAAGGAGATTTATTTGTAAGCCAAAACTGTTTTACATCCAACCTGTTCTGCTAATTTTCAGATAAGTGAGATCCTTTTGCATATGGAATAATTATAGTGAAACTAAAAATAAAAACGGAAAATCCGTAGATAAATTCAGAATGTGGTAGTATATCGTGCGAAAAACCAAAATAAAAACGGAAAATCTGTTTATGATTTTGCAGCATGAATGAGACAGGCCCAGGTGAGTTATGCATATTGATCGCTGATGCCGTAAAAAAAATACGGAATAAGTTGAAATTTTCTACAGATCTTCTACCGGAACCAGATCATTGGCTCTGTTTTATTATTGGTATATCCGTATGGAGAAAGCATCCTTTGTATTCATAGATGAATTTGATGCATTTTACCATTTTGAATTATCGGAATCGGTGCAGAGGCATCTGAAACAGATATCCGGTGTTCAGATATTTACAACGACTCATAATACAGATTTGATGAGCAATGATCTTCTCAGACCGGACAGCTACTTCTTACTTGAAAATAATAGAATCCAAGATATTTCTGAATTAACAGAGAAGGAACTGCGACAGGCACACAATCTTCAGAAAATGTATAAGGCAGGTGCATTTAATGGCAGATAAAGACTATAAAGTGTTTATAGTCGAAGGAGAGGTCAGAGAATCACAAATCATTGATAATATTTCAAAATTTTCTCTCATGGGTTCACGTTTCTGACCGGAGAATTTGCAAGTTTTATGGAGAATCTTGTAAAATACAAAAATATAGTAGAATTGGGAAAACTAGGAAAAATGAGACATTTTTATTTGTAGCGATTGGCAATAAGGAATATAATTAAAATACATAATCTAAGAAAGGCTAAAAAATGAGCAGTAGTGTAGCAAAGCCAATTATTAAGCAAATTAAAGATAGACAAGATGCATTAGATTTCTTTGAACACGTGTCTTTGCCCAAGGAGGATGAGAAGACGCAGGAAATCATTATGAATTTTCCAACGGTGTATATTCACAATTGGCAGGAATCTGGAGACTTTGAAGTATATGTTGGTGAGTCAAATGACATATTCAAGAGAACACGTCAGCATTACGATGCTGCTTCAGATAATTCAAAATGGCAAAGCAAGTTGCTAGAAAAAGATGCAAGTCTTTTTATTATAGGACATGAGCATTTTAATAAATCTTTGACACTTGATATAGAGAATCGATTAATGCATTACATGATGAGTGTAGATCGTGTGAAGCATGTGCATAATCTAAGAGATAATCCTCAGACAAGTTATTATCCAATGGAAGAATTGGATGAAATTTTTAGCAAGATTTGGAGAGGACTTAGAAAAGAAAATAAGGAGTTATTTCCAACTGAAAGTGTAATAAAGGATTCGGCAATATATAAAGCATCGCCACTTCATAAGCTTACTAAAGAGCAGGAAAAAGCAAGAGAATTAATTATCCAAAAGGTTTCGGATGCACTTGAAAATGGGGAGACAAAGCAACTCATTTTTATAGATGGAGAAGCCGGAACTGGAAAGACTGTTCTAAATAGTAGCACTTTTTATGAATTGTATTGTCAGGCGGAAGAAAATAACAAAGAAATAAAATGTCATTTGCTTGTTAATCACGATGAGCAGATCACTGTATATGAGCAGATAGCAGAGAAGCTTGGATTGACTGAAAAATATGGAAAGGTTGTTAGTAAACCTACGACTTTTATCAATAATCATTCAGAGGGTGATCCTGTTGATGTGGCATTTGTTGATAAAGCGCATTTGCTTCTTACACAAGGAAAACAATCTTATCAAGGTGAGAATCAGCTAAAGGATATCATAGATCGAGCGCGAGTGACTGTAGTAATGTTTGATGAGAATCAAATTCTAACCACGGAACAGTTTTGGGAGTCTCAAATTCTTGAGAAGTATAGAAATCAAGCTAAGGCAACGAATAATTATATTGTGTTAGATAAACAACTTCGCATGCAGGCTGATGCGGCAACTATGGATTGGATTGATTCTTTTACAAAAAAAGGTCAATTGAAAAAATTACCTAATACATTTGGGGGATATAGTATCAAGATATTTGACAATCCAGAATTACTTGATATGGAAATTCAAAAAAGAGCAAAAGAGAGTGATTCTGCTTTGTCGAGAGTGATAGCAACCTATGATTGGGAATATAGTTCAACGCGAAAACCCATGGCGCAGGATCATTTAGTGAAGTATTGGGGAGTTCTTATTGGAAAATGGCACAAACCTTGGAATCGAGAGCTTGAGTCCGAACTTACAAGAAAAGAAAAACGAGATATAAAAGGCTTGGCATGGGCAGAGCAACCTAAAACAATTAATGAGGTTGGATCAACATTCACGATTCAGGGATTTGATCTTAATTACGCGGGTGTAATACTCGGTCCATCGGTGAAATATCGTGACGGAAAGATCATATTTGATCCGTCGGCAAGTCATAATGAGAAGGCTGTACGAAACAGAACATTATCAGATGGAACGAAGAAGAAGTTTGGAGAGACATTGATTCAACCTGAAGTTAGAGTACTTATGACACGTGGAGTCAATGGAATGTACATATATGCATGTGATCCGGAACTTCGAGCAGCGCTTTTAGCGGCAGCAAAATAAAGGAGCAATTATGAAACAGGAAACGATAGATAGAATCAGAAAGTTTACAGAAGACAGAGATTGGGACCAGTTCCATTCACCGGCAAATCTTGCAAAATCAATTGTGATTGAAGCAGCAGAGCTTTTGGAGTGTTTTCAGTGGAATGATGAAGAGTATGATATACAGCATGTTAAAGAAGAACTAGCTGATGTCATAGTTTATTGCCAAAATCTGATGGATAAACTGGAAATCAATGCAGATGAAATCATCAATATGAAGATGTCGCAGAATGAAGCAAAGTACCCAGTGGAAAAGGCAAAAGGAAGTGCTGCAAAGTACGATCAGCTGTAGAAAAGATAGGCGAACATGAATAATGGGGTATATATAAAAGAATAGTTACATCATTAATTATCAGAATATTCAGGGCAATGGTATGACTGGGAATTTGGCATTACCTTCATTTATAGCATTGTGCTTTATTGCTTTGGGAAGAACGGTACAAAGTTCATTAACTGTTATGGGAGAATTAGTATAAGCGGAAAGATGATCAAAGTGGATGAATTAGGCAATCCCTACAAGTGTGTTTAGAAAGTTTTGATTCTGACGGTTTCAATGATGGATTTGGCCACAGTACCAGCAGATTTGATGAGTGCCTTTCAGTTGATTCCGTATCAGAGTGCAGAAGATACAGTGTTTAAGGCATTAGGAGTTGAATAAAGAATAAAAGAGAAGATGTATATGAGTAAACAGGTTTATATTAGCGCAGATTATGCTACAGATAGTGGAGATCGGGATGTTGTTGATGTTCTTCAGACATGGGGATCTGATAATTATCACAGGGTGGATTTTATCGACATGTCTCAAGTTTCATCGGGGAGTGTGTCAAATGATCCTGATTGCCGTCCATGTGATTTAAAGAGTGAATTTAACAGACAGATTAATGCTTCTTCAGCGGTAATTTTTGTTGTAGGAGATAAGACAGCAAGTAGAACAGCAGGAAGTAGTTGTAATAGAAATGGAAGTACACAGGCTGCTAGTTCTTGTACACCATATAAGCAAAATACAAATGGTAAGAAGTCATGTAAGGTGCAGTCAACGGTTAGCGCTGGTTCAGACAATGTCGGAAGTATAAATTCGTATTCTTACCTTAGACATGAATTTGAACAGGCTAAAAAAGCAAAGAAAACTATTATTATTGTGTACAACTCACTTAGAAATGAATCAGCTTGGCTTCCTTCATATATGAATGGGTACGAAGGTATTGCTCGTCCATTCTGGAAAAAGAATGCATATGAAAATAAGGTTGGAGACTATGATTCATTAAAGAGGGAGCTTGGATTTGAATAAATACATAAAGAGAAGCAGGGCATGGGCTGTTAGTATTGTATCATTTATATTTATGTTTGTTCCCGAGGAAATGTTTAAGTCGCAAATCATATTTTCAAATTTGTCAATAGAAAAAAATGTGATAATCAATAGAGGAATTGTATTCTTGGCTGTTTTCTTTTTAGCGTTATTAGTGAATGCAATTTATCTTGGTTATAGAAGAAAAGTCAATATCAAAGGGAAAAACTATACCATCCAAATCAAGTATGGGGATCTCTTTAAGCAAAAAGACTGTAAGGTTGTTATTCCATTTGATGAATGCTTTACCACAAATGTCGGGATGGGGACTGCGGATATTAATCCTAAATCGTTATGCGGGCAGTATTTGCAGGCAAATCCATCTATTGATATGGAACAACTGATACATTCTTCCGGCATTTTGGTAAAAGGCAAATCGAAATATGCTGGCAAGGAAAAGTACGAGTCTGGTAGAGTGATTCAAAATGGTAAATATCTTTTGATGGCATTTGCGAAACTTGATAAAGTGGGAAAGGGCATTCTAACAAGAGAAGAATACATAGAGAGTTTATCTGTATTGTGGGAAGAACTTGATAATTACTATGGGCAGCAAGATGTATGTATTCCTATCTTAGGTTCTGGAACAACGAGAATAGGAGACAATGAATTGACCCAGCAAGAGTTATTGGACATCATTATAAATTCTTATAAATTGAGTGTTCATAGAATAAAAAAGCCGAACAAGCTATGTATTGTATGCAGGTGTATGGATGATTTTTCATTAAATAAAATTGAAGGAATATAGTGCAAATCGTGGTGATATTTGTTTTAGGTATATAAAACGTTGAATATCCCTTAGAAACTAAGGGCGCACTTCTATACCTACCTAATGGCAGGTATAGAAGTGCACCTTTTCTAATTCGATAATTCGGTGGTATACTCTTTGTGGATTTCAGAATTTGTTTCTCAGCTTTCGGTATTCTCTTGGCGAATATCCTTTCAGCTTGTGAAAAAGCCGGCTGAAATAAAGCTGGTTATCATATCCGACAATCTTAGAAATCTCATTGATGGAATAAGTTGTTGTTTCAAGTAACATCTGAGCATTGTTGATGCGGATTCCCACAATGAATTGCATTGGTGTAGAACGGTATATTTTTTGAAATTTCGGATAAACCAGCTGACACTCATGCCTCGTGAGGCAGCATAATCATCAATATTGATATTTTGATTGTAGTTTTCACTGAAAAAGGTAACAGCATTATCCATCTCATGATCAAGATATTCATTTTTTAATATGTGCTCTTTTGTTAGTTCCCGGTGGAAACTAATCAGAAGATGACGTAGCAAAAGGACAAGCATTTCCTCATAATTATCTTGACAGCGTTGGAGCTCGATAATGATACGTTTGAAAATTTGTTCATATTCATTAGATGTACCCACTTGAAAGACACGTTCTTTATCCGGAAACCCATATTGATGTAAGATATTTTTCACATTGCTTCCTGTGAAGTGAATCCAGTATACTTCTGTCTTATCTTCTCCGTAATATTCATATTTCTGAAGTTCTTTCGGTCTGTACAGTACAATGTTGCCGGCTGGAACAATCGTTTCGTTATTTACATTATCAAAATGAAAATGCCCACAACCAGCAGTGATATATATAATCTGATAATCCAGACGACCCCTTGGACGGTAGGTAGGAAGTTTGGGATGTCTGGAAAGACGGTAAGTACCACAGCTACCTACAATCAGCGGACGACTTTTGTCTTTGAAATCCATATGTGAGTGGTTCAAATAACCGGTGTTCAAATACATAGGACAGCACCTCTTTTCGCACTTTTTATCATTGTATCATTTAGTGCATATTTTGTCTAATCCAATTCATAGACATATTTTGCGGATTAGGATAAGCTATATATAGCATAACTAAGGAACGTAAACAAAAAAGTAAAGTATAAGGTTTGCTTTAGGGAAACAAAGAACAAAAAAGTATATGTATTGGAGGAGAGTTATTTATGATCGTACCACGTTATTATGAAAATCTAAGCGTACTGCACGAAAACACAATGCCAGCCAGAGCCTATTATATTCCGGCATCCAAAAGAATGGATAACTTGGTGGAACACAGAGAAGAATCAGATCGTATGCAGTTATTGAATGGAACTTGGAAATTCCAGTATTTTAACAGCATCTATGACATTCAGGATTCTTTCTTTGAGAAGAATTATGATACAGAAAATTTTGATGAGATTCAGGTTCCAAGTGTATGGCAGATGGCAGGATATGATACACACCAGTATACAAACATCCGGTATCCGTTTCCGTTTGATCCACCATATGTGCCACAGGATATTCCGTGTGGAGTTTATGTACATAATTTTGAGTATAGCAGAGATGAGAAAGCATCAAAAGCTTTTTTGAACTTTGAAGGAGTAGACAGCTGCTTTTATGTATGGATCAATGGCTCTTACATAGGATACAGCCAGGTTTCACATATGACCAGTGAGTTTGATGTTACCGATGTACTTCAGGATGGAACGAATACGGTGGCAGTGTTGGTAATGAAATGGTGTGATGGTTCCTATTTGGAAGATCAGGACAAATTCCGTATGAGTGGTATTTTCCGGGATGTGTACATTTTGAAACGCCCAAAACAGGCAATCAGTGATTATCATATTAAAACAAGAATTGAGGATATGCTTGCGAAAGTAGAAATTGAAATGAAATTCTACTCTCCCTTAAATGTAAAAATTTCGATTGAAGATAGAAACGGAGCAGTTGTAGCACTAGGAAGTATTGCTGAAGAAGGAACAGCTGTATTAGAAATTGCAAGTCCGGAACTTTGGAATACAGAAAATCCATATCTATATAAACTGATTCTTGAAACAGAGAATGAAGTAATTGTAGAACACATTGCATTAAGAAAGATAGAGATTAAAGACCAGATCATTTACCTAAATGGACAGAAGATTAAATTCCGTGGTGTCAATCGACATGATTCCGATCCGGTTACTGGATTTACAATCAGTCTGGAACAGATTACAACCGATCTTACGTTAATGAAGCAGCATAATTTTAATGCGATCCGTTCCAGCCACTATCCGAACGCACCATTTTTCTATGAAATGTGTGACAAGTATGGATTCATGGTAATAGATGAAGCAGATATTGAAGCTCATGGTCCATTTATGATCTACAGAAAAGAAGACACTGATTACAATCGGTTCAAACGATGGAATGAGATGATTGCAGATGATCCGGCATGGGAAGAGGCAATCGTTGATCGCGTAAAACTCATGGTGGAACGTGACAAAAACCGTTTCTGTATTGTTATGTGGTCAATGGGAAATGAGAGTGCTTATGGCTGCAACTTTGAAAAAGCACTGGAATGGACAAAGAATTTTGATCCAGACCGCATCACACAATATGAGAGTGCAAGATACCGTAATTATGATGAAATATATGATTACAGCAATCTGGATGTGTACAGCCGGATGTATCCGGCGCTTTCCGAAATTCAGGAATATCTGGATAAAGATGGAAGCAAACCCTTCCTTTTGGTAGAGTACTGTCACAGTATGGGAAACGGACCTGGAGATTTTGAAAATTACTTCCAGATGATTCAGGATAATGATAAAATGTGCGGAGGCTTTGTCTGGGAATGGTGTGACCATGCGATTGCTCATGGAACTGCTGAGAATGGAAAGACTATATATGCTTATGGGGGCGACCATGGCGAAGAAATTCATGATGGCAACTTCTGTATGGATGGATTAGTATATCCGGACAGAACGGTACATACAGGACTTTTGGAATACAAGAATGTTTATCGCCCGGCAAGGGTTATTTCCTATGACAAAGAAAGCGGAGAACTGGTGCTTCATAACTACATGGATTTTGATGACTTGAAAGATTATGTGAAGATCAGTTATGAACTGACGCAGGACGGGCTTGTAATCAGCAAAGGTAAACTCCCAGAAGTTTCAGCAGCACCACACAGTGAAGGAAAAATAAACCTTAAAATCAATGTGCCAGAGAGTGGAAAATGTTATTTAAAATTTATTTACCATCTGAAAAAGGAATTGCCACTGTTGGATGAAGACCATATCCTTGGATTTGATGAGATCGAAGTAAGCCAGAAGGATGCCAAATGCCAGTTAGCAGAAAAATGGGTTGAAAAAACAGTGACGGATTCTGAATTACAGGTGAGTGAAGATGATACACAGATTCATATCAAAGGTCGTGAATTCGCATATACAATCGACCGACGGACTGCACTTTTTACAGAGATGAAATTTGCAGGTCGGGAATATCTGAACCACCCGATGGAATTAAATATTTGGAGGGCACCAACAGATAATGATATGTACATCAAGTCTGAATGGAAGAAAGCCCATTATGATAAAGCTTATACAAGAGCATACACGACAGAGGTCGTGCAGGGAAAGCATGGTGTGAAAATTACAAGCCATGCATCCGTTGTGGCAGAGACAGTACAGAAGATTCTTGATGTGACGATCACATGGAAAATAGAAGCTGCTGGAAAGATCGATGCAGATATTGCAGTAACAAAAGATGATGAATTTCCGGACCTGCCAAGATTTGGTGTGAGGATGTTCCTGGATAAAAAACTTTCAGCTGCACGATACTTTGGAATGGGACCACAGGAAAGCTATTGTGACAAACATCAGGCTGCGAGCCACGGTTTGTATCATGCAAATGTAGATGATTTGCATGAGGATTATATTCGTCCACAGGAAAATGGAAGCCATTATGATTGTGAATATGTAGAGCTTAACAACAGCCGATATGGAATTGTGGTATCTGCGGAAAATGCCTTCTCATTCAATGCTTCTTATTATACGCAGGAAGAACTTGAGAAGAAAACGCATAATTATGAACTGACAGAATCAGATAGTGTAGTATTTTGCGTTGACTACGCATTAAATGGCATTGGTTCTAATAGTTGTGGTCCAGTTGTATTGGATCAGTACCGATTTGATGATGTATTATTCCGGTTCCAGTTTACGCTGATACCGTATGTAAAGGGATAATAAAGTTTCTTGTAACTCGTAAACAAAGAAGGATAGTCTGATTGCAATGTAAAGTCCGGATATACAGAGCAATCAGACAAAAACAGAGAAAAAAATATAATTAGACATCATACGGTTAGACATATTGAAATTCTAAGTGCGATGAAGATGAGGAGCAAAGAAATTCGATAGAAGAAAAAAAGTATTTGAAATGGTATAACAAAATTGGATATGGATCAGGTGATATTGCAGGTAATGTAGTCTATGCCTTCCTGACATCTTTCATGATGGTCTATCTGACGGACTCAGTAGGACTTGCTGCAGGTGTCGTAGGTACCCTGATTGCCGTATCAAAACTATTTGATGGTTTTACGGATATATTTTTTGGATCAATGATTGACAAAACACACAGTAAAATGGGAAAAGCGAAGCCATGGATGCTATACGGATACATTGGTTGTGCCATTACGCTGGTCTGCTGCTTTGCAGTACCAGTCAGCTTTGGAACAACGGCTAAATACGCATGGTTCTTTATCTCTTATACACTGTTAAATGGTGTGTTTTATACAGCAAACAATATTGCTTATTCAGCACTTACGTCACTGATTACAAAGAACAGCAAAGAGCGTGTACAGATGGGATCTTACCGTTTTATTTTTGCATTTTCAACAAGTCTTCTGATTCAGGCGATTACAGTTGGATTTGTAGATAAATGTGGTGGAGATGCTGCGGCATGGAGAACGGTTGCTATTATCTATGCAATCATTGGTCTTGTCATAAATACGATTTCAGCACTTTCTGTTAAGGAACTTCCTGAGGAAGAACTTAACGAAGGAGAAGTAAAGGATGATAATGAAAAGTACGGAATGGTACAGGCATTCAAGCTTCTTGTTAAAAACAAATATTACATGATGATTTGTGGAACATATATTTTACAGCAGTTATATGGTGCCATGATTGGAGCTGGCATTTATTACATGACATGGGTACTGAAAAATAAGAATTTGTTTGGACAATTTGCATGGGCAGTTAATATTCCACTGATCATTGCCTTAATTTTTACACCAACCTTAGTTGGTAAGTGGAAAGGTATGTACAAACTGAACTTAAGAGGTTATGTTTTAGCAGTCATTGGTAGAGCACTTGTTGTTATTGCCGGATATATGGGCAGTGTTCCGCTGATGATGGCGTTTACAGCTCTTGCAGCCTTAGGTCAGGGACCATGGCAGGGAGATATGAATGCAGTTATCGCATCCTGCTCTGAATACACTTATCTTACACAGGGAAAGAGAATTGACGGAACGATGTACTCTTGTACTTCTCTTGGCGTAAAAATCGGTGGAGGTATTGGAACCGCTGTTGTTGGATGGATGCTTGAGTTCAGTGGATATATCGGAGCAAATGCAACTCAGCCGCAGTCTGCACTGGATATGATGCAGTTTATGTATCTTTGGCTTCCGTTAATCTTTGATGTATTGATTATGTTTGTACTTTCAAGAATGAATGTAGAAGATGCAAATAAAAAACTGAAAGCAGAAAAAGAAATTGCTACAGATGAAGTAACAGATGCATCGGACATAAATTAGAATTGACAGGAGAAAGCGTTGTCTGATCGTTGTTCGATGAGACAGTGCTTTTTTCTATATATAAAGTGATAGAACTGTATTTTGAAAATAAAAAAGGACCACTTCATTTTTGTGAAATGGCCTTAAGAAAATATTCAGTTTTCACAAAATAGTCCTTTTAGTATTTATACATGGTAAGGATGCTCAAAATATTCAGTGTAGAATACTAAAAGGTCATTCAGATATTTTTTTAGGTTGCTCATTTGCAATTCCTCCTTTCCTTATTTACAAGCTGATTATAAGATAGGTGTAAAAGAATTGCTTGCCAAATCGAAAGAAGATATAGACAAATGTTGCAAAGGGGAGTATTTCATGCAGTTAAAATATGTTGACACAAAAGAGGAGATTATAGCAATAAATAGGAAGTCAAAACATATTGAACCACATCTTCATAATGCACTGGAGATCGTTTGTGTAACAAGTGGATCATTAGAACTTGGTGTCGGACAGGAACTATACCATATGGAAAAAGGAGATATAGGCTTTGTATTTCCAGATGTTATTCATCACTATCAGGTACTGACACCCGGTGTAAATAAAGCGACTTATCTGATTGCATCGCCATTTACGATAGCCAAATTTGCAGATATCATGCAATCCATGGCTCCTGAATACCCAATCATCAAAGCGGAAAAGCTTGAACCGGAGGTATATAGGGTTATAAATGCAATTTTAGAGACAGAACAGTCGGATATTACTGTTGCACAGGCATATCTTCAAATTGTGTTGGCACGCTGCATAGGAAAATTAAATTTGGTAGAAAAGAGCAGTGTGGGGAGCAACGATCTTATTTACCAGACAGTTTCCTATATATCAGCAAATTTCAAGAAGAAGTTTTCGTTGGAAGAGATGGCAAAAGACCTGGGCGTGAGCAAATATGTTTTATCCAGACTCTTTTCCAAGACATTCCATAGAAACTTTAATCAATATCTTAACGATGCACGGCTGAACTATGCATGCCATCGTTTAGAAAATACGAGTGATTCTATTACAAATATTTGTCTGGATAGTGGATTTGAAAGTCAGAGAACGTTTAACCGAGTATTTAAAGAAAGATATAAAATATCACCAAGTGATTATCGAAGTACTTGTGTGAAAGAGATGTTGTCATAAAAGGTTCTGTTGATCGAAATATTTACTTTGATTTTACAGTGCTATGTATTTGATTTCATGTGTGGATGATATAATATAAAAATATTTGTAGAAAAAAGAGTTTTATTCTATTATGAAAAGAGTAAGGTGTATTCTAAAGAAACAAGAAAGGCAGGGCGCATATGAACATGATAAAATCCATAATCGATTTTAATGAAAAAAAAGGATTCATCTGTGATATGGATGGTGTGATCTATCATGGCAATCAGATATTGCCAGGTGTTCCAGAATTCATCCAGTGGTTGCATGATGAAAAGAAAGAATATTTATTTTTGACAAATAATAGTGGATATACACCACGGGAATTAAATCAGAAACTGGCAAGGATGGGACTTGATGTGCCAGAAGAACATTTTTATACCAGTGCATTGGCAACAGCCGCATTTTTAAAAGAACAGGCGGCAGGCTGTTCGGCATTTGTGATAGGAGAAGCCGGCCTGTTAAATGCACTTTATGATGTAGGTATCACAATGAATGATGTAAATCCGGATTATGTTGTTGTGGGAGAGGGACGCTCCTATTCATTGGATACATTAACAAAAGCAACGAATTTAGTTCTGAAAGGTGCAAAGTTGATCGGAGCAAACTCAGATGTTTCCGGACCGATTGAGAACGGCATTGCTCCTGCTTGTCGTGCATTGATTGCACCTATAGAAATGGCAACAGGTACACAGGCATATTTCTGTGGGAAACCGAATCCACTGATGATGAGAACAGGATTGAATATGCTTGGATGTCATTCAGCAGAAGCTGTAATGGTTGGGGATCGTATGGATACAGATGTGATTTCAGGAATGGAAAGTGGTATGTCTACTGTATTGGTTCTCTCTGGATGTTCAACGAAGGATACACTCAAAACTTATGCGTATCGTCCAACTATGGTTTTAAATGGTGTGGGGGATATTGCTATGTTAGCAAAGTCAAAGGCAGAGTAATAATGAATAATCTGAAGTACTAAGAGATAAACAGAGCTTGATAGACAATCGAAAATGTGGTTGCCTCTCAAGCTCTGTTTGATTGTGTGACAGTAAAAATAACCCCCCTGCTATGCAGGGGGAGGGAAGCTCTTTAGATATAAGTAATCTCCTGTGTTAAAATAAATGTAGGTCTGCAAACCACAAATATTAAATCACAGGAGGTTCATAAAATGAACGTAAATAGTTTAGCTCATACTAAATGGGAATGCAAGTACCATATTGGTGCGACCTGCGGTCATTGCTTGAAGTGCGCGCATGCGCTATCACCTCCATTCGTGATATTTCTACCACGAAATGCCTAGTAAGTGATGAAAGGTGTGAAGCAGTGGGACAATGCGGGTAAGTGGAAGTCACATCCACCCAACCGCTAGGAATTGATGCACACGGCTAACATATGTGAACCATTGTAAGGGTCGTGATACTTGAAATGGTGAAAGTGACTGATACACCATTACCAAAACGGTTAGAGGGCGTGGGCTGGCGGTTTCGATATGCGCTGAGCTGAATGGACGAAGCACCTCCGGCCTAAAGATGGAGCCTAAATGCATCGCAATAATTCAAGCAATGGAACTGGGAAACCCTCTTGTGCTCCTTTCACAGGTAGGTTAATCGTAAGAAAAATACAATGCACAGGAGGAATGGATGCCAGAAGAAGCGAATGCTGTTGTGTAATGCAACAGATAGGGATTCAAACTTTGTCCCATCCGAAAGGAGGCAGACGTCTGGCGCGTGTCTAATCATATGAAAGACTGGGAATCTATGAATGCACAAAGTTCAATGACGCCATCTGCGAGGACAATGCAGACATACAGAAAACTGAAATGGAAAGAGATTAACTGGAAACAGGCAGAATTGTATGTTAATAGACTACAAGTACGGATTGTGAAGGCAGTACAGGCTGATAAGTGGAGACTTGTAAAGAGACTCCAAAAGTTAATCACAAATTCATTTTATGCAAAAGCCCTGGCAGTTAAGAGAGTGATAACAAACAAAGGTAAAAATACACCTGGAATTGATGGAGACATCTGGTCGACAGACGAAGACAAAATCCAGGCAGTTCACAACCTTACAACTTCTTCATACAAAGCAAAGCCATTGAAGAGAACTTATATCGAAAAGTATGGGAAAAAGGAAAAACGTCCACTAGGGATACCAACTATGACTGACAGAGCCATGCAAGGGTTACAATTGCTGGCTCTTGCCCCGATAGCAGAAACAACAGCAGACAAGGTTTCCTTTGGATTCCGGCAAAACCGATGTGCACAGGATGCAATGGAATACATGTTCAAACTTCTGTCAAGAAAAACTTCTCCGGAATGGATTTTGGAAGGTGACATTAAAGGATGCTTTGATAACATCAGCCATGACTGGATGTTGGAAAATATCCCAAGTGATAAAAGAATAATGAGGCAATTCTTGAAGTGCGGCTATGTGGAGAATAAGAGATTATTCCCCACAACAGGAGGTAGCCCCCAGGGAGGGCTGATCAGTCCGACCTATGCAAATATGACATTGGATGGACTTGAAAGATTGTTGCTTGAAAGATACAGTACGAGCAGTACAGGGCACTATCACCCGAATTACAATAAACATAAAGTACACCTATGCCGCTACGCTGATGATTTCATTATAACAGCAGACTGCAAGGAAGTTCTTGAAGACGTTAAACAAGTGGTTGAAGAGTTCATGAAAGAGCGGGGGTTGAAACTATCAGAAGAAAAAACGGCTACTACAAATATAAATGACGGCTTCGACTTTCTGGGATGGAATTTCAGAAAATTCGAAGACAAACTTCTGATTCAACCGTCGACTAAATCTAAGAAGAAAATCACGAAAAAGCTTAGCCAGACAGTGCGGTATTATCGTGAGTCAAAACAAGAGCTTTTGATTGTAAAACTAAATCAGATAACAAAAGGATGGGCAGAATACCACCATTGCGTCTGTGCAAAAAGCACATTCGCTCTCATAGATCACAGACTCTGGGAGATGCTATGGAAATGGGCCAAACGAAGACATCCGCAGAAATGTAATAAATGGGTGAAGAACAGGTATTGGCATCCAAAATGTGGAAGACAGTGGTCATTCAGAACAGACACGATTGTTCTCTATCAAATGATGGACATGCCGATAGTAAGGGTAAAATCACTGTATTTGAATAAAAATCCCTTTTTGAACAGCGATTACTTCATAAAGCGGAAAAAGGAGCATGAAATGAAGCGAAAACTAGCATATCAGAAGAGTACAGCCGCACGTAGTGAATACTATGTGTTATAGATGCGTGAGCGGAATGCGGTGAAAGTCGCACGTTCCGTTCTTAGGGGAGGGACGGCCAGTAATGTCCGTCTCTTACCCGACTTTTTGCACCAAAATATAGAAGACAGGTAATCTATAAAGATATAAAAGCAGATGTAGGACAAATATTAGGATCATTATGCAGAAGAAAAGGAATAGAAATAATAGAAGCAGAGTGTTGTCCGGATCATATACATATGCTAGTAAGAATACCACCTAAATATTCGGTATCAGAAATAGTAGGATATTTAAAAGGAAAAAGCTCACTAATGATATTTGAAAAACATGCAAATTTGAAATACAAATATGGAAATAGACATTTCTGGTGTAGAGGATATTATGTAGATACAGTAGGAAAAAATACGGCTGCAATAAAAGAGTATATTCAGAATCAATAAAAAGAAGATTTAGAATATGACCAGATGTCATTAGTAGAGTATATCGACCCGTTTACGGGTGAGCCGGTGAAGAAAAACAAGAAATAAACTGCTTGGAGCAGTAGTAGGAAATCAAAGCAAACCAGCAAGCCCCTTTTGGGGCAGCGCCGGAATAAGGAAGCACTGAAATAGCCCCTGGAAGGGGCTGCTGTAAATGTGGTGCAGTTGGCAGACTGTCAGTGCGCCTTCCGGGCGCAAGCAGGGAATAGTCCCTTATAGGGACAGAGCAAGCCACCCGCTAATGGTGCTGTTTGGGCATTTGATTATGATAAGATGTTCTGTGTATTGATGGAAAATGAAATTTGTCGAAAGGTGTGTGAAAAGAATAAATATAACAGTTGGATGAATCTGATTGGACAGTATTGTGTTTCAAGGACTTAAAGACGAAGAAAGTTGTTGGAGAGAAATAATTTCCAGCAACTCTGTCTTTAATGAATAGAGTTCATTTTTTTATTCAACTATTCCCATGATATATACAATATGTAAATGTGCAATTCAAATATCAGTTTATGCTAAGTACAAAAATAATAATAATTACTATTATTGACAAAAGAATAATTATCATGTATAATACAGATATATAAAAAACAAAGTGTTAGAAAAATTGCTAGGAACTTGGTAACAAAAATAAATCGACATTGAAAAGGGAAAATGACTATGAAAAAATATGAATGTGAACCATGTGGATATATTTATGATCCGGCAGTAGGAGATCCAGACGCCGGTATCGCTCCAGAAACTGCATTTGAGGATATTCCAGATGACTGGACATGCCCAATCTGCGGATTAGGAAAAGATGTTTTCGTTCCTGTAGAAGACTAAGCAGAAAATGCAGGTACGAAACTGCCAGACATTAAAAGAGCCTAAGAGAACATATAAAAGAAATGGAGGTCAAATTATGACTTACGATTTAAACATTACCTTTGATGACAATTTAGTAACAGGAAATAAAACAATCGATACACAGCACAAAGAATTGATTGACCGTATTCAGAACTTTGTAATTGCCTGTCAAAATGGCGACAGCAAGGTAAAGGCAATCAAACTTCTGGATTATCTTAACGAGTATACTGACTTTCATTTTAAAGAAGAAGAAGCACTTCAGGAAAAAGCCGGTTATCCAGAGCGTGAAAAACATTATGAAAAACATGAAGAGTTTAAAAAGACAATTCAGGAACTGTATGAATACCTTCAGGAGTATGAAGGACCAACAGATCGGTTCAGTGAACTTGTACAGAAAAATGTAATCGACTGGCTGTTTGGACACATTAAAACATACGACCGCTCTGTGGCAAAATTTATCTTTATGAAACAAAATCCAGATCGATGCTAAAATAAACCAGGGAACGAGTTCACTCAGAATGTAGACAACGTGATGAAGTAAACTAGGGGCTGTCACAATGCAGCCCCTTTCCTGTTATAGCGATGTTCTAGGTAATATATTGCACTGGCATGACATATTATTTTACTACTACTATATGGGAAGAGCAAGCAGCTCTTCTTTTTTTGTCCTTTTTATCCAATTTTAAGTTGTAAAGTCTCTTTTCATTCGACAAAATTCTCCACAGACAGAGGATATGCGACGAGCATTGATATGAACATCTATTTATGGAAAGAGGATATTGAAGACGGGGAATCGGTAATGACAGCCGAATATAGACCTGTAGAATACGGAAAGGACTATGATGTTGTCAATAATCCTGATAAATTTCAACTATATATAGATGGAAAAGAGATTAAATAGTAATCTCCTGAAAGCAAGCTTTTTGTCAATTATTTCAAAGAAAAATTAAAGGATAACAATACATAGTTTTGACAATGATATTTTGAAAAAATTTATAGGAATGCTCTATTATCAAATTGACATAGGAATATGGTAGCGTATAATTAGAATTGAATACACTGAAAAAATGGAGGAATTACATGAAAGCACATAAATATTGGTCAGTAGGAGCATTGATCACAATGCTTGGGACTTTTTACACTGGATATAAAAAGCAAAAATCAAGTCACAAATACTTTGCTTTAAGTTCTATGTTATGTATGGTAGTGGCGATATATACAGGTCATAAAATGATTACCGGGAATAGGAAGAAAAAGGCGAATAAAGAGAAAGATACAGAAAGGGAGGGATAAATAATGTTGGAAGTAGGGGTTAAGGCACCGGATTTTGAGTTGCCAGATCAAAATGGGAAAATACATAGATTATCGGATTATACAGGAAAAAAAGTGATTTTATATTTCTATCCCAAGGATAATACAGCGGGATGCACGAAACAGGCATGTGGGTTTTCTGAGCGATACCCTCAGTTTACCGAAAAAGGAGCAGTTATTCTTGGAGTCAGTAAGGATTCTGTATCCTCTCATAAGAGATTTGAGGAAAAATATGGATTGACATTTACACTTTTAGCAGATCAAGAGCGGAAAGTTATTGAAGCATATGATGTATGGAAAGAAAAGAAAAATTATGGCAAAGTCTCTATGGGAGTAGTAAGAACCACATATCTTATTGATGAACAGGGGATTATTATAAAGGCAAATGATAAAGTCAAGGCTGCAGATGATCCTGAAAATATGCTCAAGGAATTAGATTAATGAAGATAATATTATCCCCTGCTAAAAAGATGATTACAGATACTGACAGCATAGCGCCGGATGGATTGCCTGAATTTATTGAAAAGACGACAGAGATACAAAGTTGGTTGAAAAGTAAGTCAAAAGAAGAACTGAAGACTATCTGGAAATGTAATGACAAAATTACAGAACAGAACTTCAATAGATTGGAAAACATGGATCTTTATCATTTACTTACCCCAGCTGTCTTATCATATGAAGGAATTGCTTTTCAATATATGGCTCCATCCGTGTTTGAGGACAGTCAGTTCGAGTATGTACAAAAGCATTTGAGAATAATATCTGCATTTTATGGTGTGTTAAAACCAAGGGATGGTGTGACGCCTTATCGTTTGGAAATGCAGACGAAGGTTGGAATAGGAGAAACAAAAAATCTGTATGAGTACTGGGGAGATTTATTATACCGCTCAGTGATTGATAACAGCAGGATTATAATCAATCTGGCATCGAAAGAATACTCTAAGTGCATAGAAAAATATCTGACACGACAGGATAGATACATTACGATTACATTTTGTGAGTTATCAGGAGATAAACTGGTGACAAAAGGTACATATGCTAAGATGGCCCGTGGTGAAATGGTTAGGTTCATGGCTGAAAACAGAATTGAAAATCCTGAGGATATTAAGAAATTTGATAGACTAGGCTATTCATTCCGCTCTGATTTATCATCAGATGCAGAATATGTTTTTGAACGGAAAAAATGATGATTGAATGATTATTTTAAATAAAAGGTAATCAGTAATATTGATTATTATAATAATAGAAGGAGGAACAAACTAATGAAATATGTATGTGACGTTTGCGGATGGGAATATGATGAAGAGGAAGGTTATCCTGAAGGTGGTATTGCATCAGGAACAAAGTGGGAGGACGTTCCAGAAGATTTTGAATGCCCATTATGTAATGTTGGAAAAGATCAGTTTTCAGAAGTTGAATAAAATTCTGATTATTTAAATACGGATAGATAAACAAAAACCCTGGTGCGTGTGAGCAACAGGGTTTTTTATTGCGATAGTTTGTGATGATATCACAGAAAATGATTTACCTTTTGCTTATAATGTAACTACAAACAAAGTAAGGAGGTAGTCTAAATGAGATTAAAAGATAAAGTTGCAATCATTACGGGTGGAAGCCGTGGTATAGGATTTGCTACAGCTGATAAATTCTTGAAGGAAGGTGCTTCAGTTGTGTTGGCAGCAAGTTCACAGGAATCGGCAGATGTTGCTGTAGATAAATTAAAAGAAAAATATCCCAATGCAATAGTTGCTGGAATTAGTCCAAATCTGGCAAGCATGGAGTCTGTCAGAAAGGCTTTTAAAGAGGCAACTGAAAAATATGGATGTGTCGACATACTGGTAAATAATGCAGGGATTTCAGAAAACACCTTATTTATGGATTATACAGAGGAGACTTTTGATAAAGTCATGGATCTAAATGTAAAAGGAGTATTTAATACTACTCGTGTAGCAGCAGAATGTATGGTGGCAAGAGGCAAGGGGGTCATTCTCTCAACTTCTTCCATGGTGAGTATTTCGGGACAGCCACGTGGGTTTGCTTATCCGGCATCGAAGTTTGCAGTAAACGGATTGACTGTATCATTAGCAAGAGAACTAGGACCTAAAGGTATTCGTGTTAATGCTGTTGCACCTGGGATTACAGAAACTGATATGATGAAGGCCGTGCCAAAGGAAGTTATCGAACCTATGATTGAAAGAATTCCATTGCGTCATCTTGGACAGCCAGAAGATATTGCCAATGCGTTTGTGTTTCTTGCTTCAGATGAGGCGAGTTACATTACAGGTGTTATATTAAGTGTAGATGGTATGGCAAGAAGTTAAGTTAATGAGGTATGGTGATGTAATCACGGAAAATAAATGAAATTAAGACTATAATAAATCTACAAAAAGAAAAAGATAAGGAGGACTGTAAAATGTCTGCTATTAATATCAATAAAAATAATTTTCAGAACGAAGTACTGAATTCCGATAAACCCGTTCTTTTAGATTTTTGGGCATCTTGGTGTGCGCCTTGCCGCATGGTAGTACCTATTGTAGAGGAGATTGCAAGTGAGCGTAGAGATATTAAAGTTGGAAAGATTAATGTAGATGAAGAGCCTGAACTGGCAAATAAGTTCAGTATTATGAGCATTCCGACTTTAGTGGTTATGAAGAATGGGAAGATTGTACAGCAGGTTTCAGGGGCGAGACCTAAGAATGCGATTTTAGAAATGCTTTAGGGAGGTGTGCTAATGGGATTTTTTGATCTCTTTAAACAGTCGAATATTAATCAAGGCATAGAAGAATATAAAAGGACTGATGATGCAGTTCTGCTGGATGTACGTACACCGCAGGAATATCAGGAAGGACATATACCAGAAAGTAAAAATGTGCCGTTGCAGCAACTTGACAATATTGCTTCTGTAGCGAAGAATAAGGATATCCCACTGTTTGTATACTGTTATTCCGGTTCACGAAGCCGTCAGGCAACTGGGATACTGCAACGAATGGGATATTCTAAAGTAAATAATATCGGTGGCATTGCAGCTTACTCAGGAAAGGTGGAAAAATAAGATGAAAGTAATAATTGTAGGAGGTGTAGCCGGAGGAGCTACAGCCGCAGCAAGAATACGCAGACTGAATGAACATGCTGAAATTACTATGTTTGAAAGATCCGGATACATATCCTATGCAAATTGTGGACTTCCATATTATATTGGAGACGTGATCACAGACCCGGAAGAACTCACACTATAGACACCAGAGAGTTTTTTTAAACGCTTCCGTATTAACATGAAAATTCATCATGAAGTTATCTCCATACATCCAGAACGTAAAACGGTTTCAGTGAAAAATTTAGAGAATGGTGAGATATTTGAAGAAAAATATGATAAGCTGATCCTCTCTCCAGGTGCAAAGCCAACACAGCCGAGACTTCCCGGAGTAGGTATTGATAAACTTTTTACACTTCGTACTGTAGAAGACACTTTTCGGATAAAGGAATATATAAATAAGAATCATCCAAAATCGGCTGTATTGGCAGGTGGCGGTTTTATTGGTCTGGAACTGGCAGAAAATTTGAGGGAGCTTGGCATGGATGTTACGATTGTCCAGCGGCCTAAGCAGCTGATGAACCCTTTTGACCCGGATATGGCATCCATGATCCATAATGAAATGAGAAAGCATGGGATAAAACTGATACTGGGCTATACAGTAGAAGGATTTAAAGAAAAAGACAACGGAGTGGAGGTCCTGTTGAAAGATAATCCATCCCTTCAGGCTGATATGGTAGTTCTGGCAATCGGAGTCACACCAGACACAGTATTAGCAAAAGAAGCCGGTCTGGAACTTGGCATCAAGGAAAGTATTGTAGTGAATGACAGAATGGAAACCTCTGTACCGGATATTTATGCTGCAGGTGATGCAGTTCAGGTAAAACATTATGTTACGGGTAATGATGCGCTGATTTCTTTGGCAGGACCAGCCAATAAACAGGGCAGAATCATCGCTGATAATATTTGTGGCGGTGATAGTCGTTACATGGGCAGTCAGGGAAGCTCCGTTATAAAAGTGTTTGATATGACAGCAGCCACTACAGGTATCAATGAAACCAATGCCAAAAAGTCAGGATTAGAGGTAGATACAGTAATTCTTTCTCCTATGAGTCATGCCGGTTACTATCCTGGTGGAAAAGTGATGACCATGAAGGTGGTTTTTGAAAAAGAAACCTATCGTTTGCTTGGTGCTCAGATTATTGGATATGAAGGAGTTGATAAACGTATTGATGTGCTGGCAACAGCAATCCATGCAGGGCTGAAGGCAACCCAGCTGAAGGATTTGGATCTCGCATATGCACCGCCTTATTCCTCTGCCAAGGATCCTGTAAATATGGCAGGATTCATGATAGACAATATAGCAAAAGGTACCTTAAAACAATGGCATCTGGAAGATATGGATAAGATTTCTAGAGATAAAAGTGTTGTGTTGCTGGATGTGAGAACTGTAGGTGAATTTAACAGGGGGCATATGGATGGATTCAAAAACATTCCTGTAGATGAACTAAGGGAACGTATCAATGAAATTGAGAAGGGAAAGCCTGTTTACCTGATATGCCAGAGTGGGCTGCGAAGTTATATTGCCAGTCGTATTCTGGAAGGAAATGGATATGAAACATACAACTTCTCCGGCGGATTCCGCTTCTATGATGCAGTTGTCAATGACCGTGCGCTGATTGAAAAGGCATATGCATGTGGTATGGATTATTAAAAATAATCATAATATTTTTATAATTTTCTCGTAATATAAAAAGATCCCCCATTTATTAGAATGACTTTCATAATTCTGATAAATGGAGGATTCTTCTTTATATGTTACAGAAAAACAATTTTATGACCTTTGGAGTGTTTCCAGTCTTTTTGGATCAAGGATTGTGATTTTGCCGCGGGAGAGTTTGACGAGACCCTCGCCTTGAAAGTATCGAAGCATTCGAGTGATAACTTCCCTGTGGGAACCAAGATGATTAGCAATCGTCTCATGAGTGATTTTCAGCTCGTTTGTTCCTTCGATAGAGGTCTCTTCTAAAAGAAATGAAGCAACACGCTTATCCAAACTCTTCCACATGATTTGTTCAATCAGCCACATGACATCAGAAAAACGGGTGGCCATTAACTCATTGGTATAGTTTGCGACGGGAGCAGATTCCTTCATAATGCCCTTATAGATTTCAGCAGGGATGATCCAAAGATCAGTATTTTTTTCTGCTTCAATGGTTACTTCAAATTGAATGGAGCGTATGATACATGAGGCGGATAAAAGACACATATCCATATCGAACAGACGGTAAAGTGTAATCTCTCGTCCTTCATCTGAAAGTATGTAAGTTCGAAGCTGCCCGGATTTAACCAGTAATAATCCAGTACAATCCAGGTTTCCATTGTGAATGATTGTCCCTTTTTTTACATACTGTGTGATTAAATTGTCTGAAATTATTTTTTTCTGTGCTGTATTTAAGTCATTCCATAGTGGAAAACAATTTTCGAAGTTCATAACCGTTATCTCCTTTACGAACATAGTATACTTGCTTTTTTTAGATGCGTCAATTATATAACTGGCATATGCCATAAATAGAAATAAAAAGAAGTGTAATAAAGTAAATTATCTTTTCTGTGATATCATCACGGAAGCAAGCACTTATTTGGGGTATATTAAGTTCAAATAGGAGAAGGAGTTGAAAAATATGACATCTATAAATATAAATAAAGAAAAGTTTGGGCAATTAATTCATAAGGAAAAACCGGTTTTGGTTGATTTCTGGGCACCTTGGTGTGGTTATTGCCGTAGAATTGGAGCGGCTTATGAAAAAATAAGTGAAGAATACAGCGATATTCTTATTGCTGGAAAAGTAAATATTGATGAAGAACCACAGATTGCAGAAGCTGAAAAGATTGAGATAATTCCTACGCTGGTTTTATATCGAGATGGAAAGGCAATAGATTCTATTGTTGCACCTGAATCAAAAATAATGATAGAGAATTTTATTAATGAAGCATTGGAAAAATAAAAGGAGCTTCTTGTATAATTCAAATATAAGGAATTCCGAGAAAGAAGGTTGAGAAAAAAATACCTCAGAGTAAAATAAGATTACTGACTTT
>NZ_JAOQJL010000024.1:0-49107 GCF_025566965.1 Blautia ammoniilytica
AATGAAGAAGGCAGAAATAAATTGATTGAATTTGCTGATATTTTGAAAGCTTCTAAAAAGTTTTCTCCACTGTCTGCAAAAATTATCCCATTCCATCATCCTGTAGAAATTACCTGGGAACCAGTTTCTGCTGGTACTGGAAATTACCTGGAGGATTCTGTAAAAGAAACCTATGATGTAGGACACCTTGCTCCTGAGCAGACTGACTTTGGTGTACGGATTTCCGGTGACAGTATGGAGCCACTTTATCATACAGACGATGTTGCATGGATTCAGAAAAAAGATTCTCTTGCTAATGGTGAAATTGGAATCTTCTATCTCAACGGCAATACTTACATCAAGGAATTACACGATGAGCCAGATGGTGTTTATCTGATTTCTTTAAATCAAAAATATCGTCCTATCCAGGTTTTGGAATCTGACTCTTTTAAGATTTTTGGAAAAGTAATCGGGAAATGCAAAGGTGCAGAAATTCCGGGATTTCATTAGACTTCAACAGCAGGTTCATGATCCTGCTGATAACAATAAGCAAAGGAAGTGATTGAATGGCAATCAATAATACACTAAAAGATATTCGTGAAGAACGGAATCTCATTCAAGCAGATTTGGCTGAAGCCATAGGTTCCTGCAGCCAGACTATAGGCCGCATCGAACGTGGAGAACGTAATCCTTCTCTTGAGATTGCAATCCGGCTGGCACATTACCTGAAAGTGCCTGTAGAAGATATTTTTCAGGTTGAAGACTGAAACACAGCTGCCAGAAAACCGAGGAGTAAAATCCCCGGTTTTCCTTTTGCTCAAAAATCAGTGTAATCCTTTTACGAAATCCGCTGCGTTTTTCATATCTTCTTCATTCGGATGGTCTTTAGCAATACCTCCAACCAGTTTAAATGGTCCGAATGTGTCATACCCTTTACAACCAAATTTTCCAACCACACTGGCATGTCTTTTATCCAAAATCTGCTCTATGGTTTTATAATTCGCACTCCCGCCATAAGTACAGATCAGAAATATCTTTTTGTCGTCCGGTAGATTCTTCTCTGCAAATTCCAATATCGACTGATGAAACTTTGAAAAATAGATTCCTGATGCAAACCCAATCATATCATAACTGCTCAGGTCTGCATCTGGCTGTTTCACAGCATCAATCAAATCCACCTGACATTCTTCTGCGATCCTCTTTACTAATTTTTCTGTATTTCCATGATGCACAGATGCGTATACTATCGCTGTTCTCATTTTTCTTCCTTTCCGTCTGCTCCGTCAATCAGGTCATAGCTCATATCCAAAAAGTCCAATATCTTCGCTTCACTGACTGAACCATCCAGTAAAATCGTGATCCAGTGCTGTTTATCCATATGGTATCCTGGTAAAAATCCATAAGTCTGAATAATCATGCTGGTCATTTCTGGATTGCACTTTACATCCATAATGTCAACCAGATCATTTCCCTCTAATCCCAGTTTCGATTTTTCAACCGTCATGATCACTGCATACCATTTTCCATTTTTATGTCGAAGTACTGCACTGTCCGATAGTTTACTCCATAAATATTCCGGCATTGTGCCATACTGTTTCTGCACATATTCAAAAATTTCTTCTTTCTTCACAATCTATTCAACTCCTGATTTTTCTGATATCCTGCCCATAATCATACCACATTTTCGTATCCCATACTACCTGCCAAATTCTTTTGCATTTTTCCGGTTCTCCTGACTTTAACTAATAGAGGGGTAAAACAGCAAGGACAGGAAGTGAGGATACACTTCCGGAAAATCCCAATTTAGGGTACCCTGCCCTAAATTGAAAAAACGCTGAAAGCAACGATACTACTGCCCTCTCAGAAAGGAGAACCCACCAATGGCTGAAAGAAAGAGAAACAAAGAAATTCATTTTTATGTCACCGAAGAAGAAAGGAAGCTAATCCGCAGGAAGATGATAGAATCAAAAACCAAAAACATGGGAGCTTATCTGCGAAAAATGGCAATCGACGGTTATATCGTCAACACCGATACCACTCCACTGAAGAAACAGTATGAGGAAATGCACAAGATTGGTGTAAATATAAACCAGATTGCAAAAAAGGTAAATATCACCGGAGATCTATATCCGGAAGAAATGCAAGAATTGAAAGAGATGGTGAAAGAATTATGGCGTATCTTAAGATCTTCCCCGTTAAAGTAACAGACAAGAAAGCTCTGGACTACATCACGAATCCAGATAAAACAGCTGAAAAACTGTTAGTTTCCAGTTTTGGCTGTTCCCCGGAAACTGCAGATCTTGAATTTTCTATGACAAGAGAAATGGCAAAAAAGAATGGAATGGACAAAGGTGATAACCTGGCATTTCATCTGATCCAGTCCTTCAAGCCTGGAGAAGTTGATGCCGAAACCGCTCATCGCTTAGGGCAACAATTTGCAGACGAAGTACTGAAAGGAAAATATGAATACGTGATCAGTACTCATGTTGACAAAAATCATATTCACAATCACATCCTCTTCAACGCTGCAAGCTTTGTTGATCATCACAAGTATGTTTCCAATAAACGGAGCTACCACAAACTTTGTAGAATCAGCAATCGTATCTGTCATGAAAATGGACTTGCCACCAGTATGCCAACCGGAGAAAAAGGTAAAAACTATAAAGAGAACATGGAATATCATCGTGGCACCAGTTGGAAAGCCAAGCTACGTGTTGCGGTTGATAAGGCAATCTGGGTTTCCATCAACTATGAGGAATTTCTGCAAAAGATGCAGTTAGCCGGATATGAAATCCGCCAAGGAAAGCACCTGTCCTTCCGTGCACCAGAGCAGAAAAACTTCACTTATATGAAATCTCTCGGAAGCTATTATTCCGAAGAAAATGTTCGCATCCGCCTGGCAAAAAATCGTAGCAAAGTAAAAGCTCCAAAGCATCTGTCCAGAGAAGCCCGCCTGTATATCAATATCTCCACGTATGTTACAACCGGCAATCGAGAAGGATTTGAACGATGGGCAAAGCTCAATAATTTGAAAGAGGCGGCCCGCACCTTCAACTATCTTTCCGAAAATAACTTGCTGAATTATGACGATTTCAGGCAGCATGTATCTGACATTGAAGCTTCTGTGAAAGTTGCCGACCAAAGAATAGCACAAATCAACAGTGAACTGAGCACGCAGAAAGTCATTCAGAAACACTGTGATTCTTATCGGCTTTGCCGTAAAGTAATTGAAGATTGTAAATCTGCTAAAAATCCAAAAGCATACCGCACCAAACATCAGGCAGAATACCAGCTCCACGATTCACTAAAAAAAGAGCTTCAGGATCTCGGCGTTACCAAAATCCCAAGCCCTAATAAAGTCCAAAAGCTGATTGAAAATCTTGAATCTGAACAGGCTGCTACTGTCCGGGAAAAACAGGAATTGCAGAAAAAGCAGAAAACCTTGGAAATCATTCAGCAAAATTTCTCTGTGCTGCTCGATGCTCCGGAAATCAATTCAGACTTACTTCCGGCAAAACGGGAATCCGTTTCTGTCACAAGAGGTCAATAAGATTGCACTGCAACTCACTCATTTTCTTCCCAAGGTTTCAGACCCATTTCCTCCCAGGTGACACCATACGGTGCACCTCCGGAGGTATAACCGGCAATAAAGAAAAATCTGTCATCTTGCAAGATTTCTTCTTTAGCCAGATTATCTCTTGTTTCTTTTTTCTGTCTTGCTCGCCTCTGCTGCTTCTTTTGTTTCGCAAAAGCTGCTTTTCCCTGATATGCTTTCGTGTACTCCATACAGTAGAACGCAGCCTGCCGGTCTGCGGCAAGCTGCGCTCCCGCAGCGATGTTTCCATCGACCAGTCCTCCCCGCATCAGGTTCAGCACCGCACGGAGCACGACGGGAAAGAGTGTTGCTTTTTCCCCCTTATCGCCTTGTTGTAGCAGGAACAGTCCTCTTCCTTCGTTGAATACCGCACGCCTCCATCTATCGCCCTGTCAAAAGGTGCCGGCAGATCCATCCCAATCTGCCAGCTGTCAAATAATCTGGTATTTGCCATACGTTTCTGTTTCCTCCAATCTTTTATTTCCTACAATCCCTTGTAATTCTTTCGGCCGCTTCTTTGAAAAATCTCTCTTCCAGGTTCCTTACCGTACAATACAAATCGGGTAAAAGGTATTTGGGTTCTCCACTTTTCCACATTCCAATCCATTATATAAATATATTCGATCAAAGGTTGTTCTTGTCTTCCCTCCTTTTGCCAGCCTGAACATAAAAAAAGACACCAAAAAACAATTCTTTGCTTTTTGATGTCTTTTCTGTCTTTTCAGGCTGATGCCCGAATCAATATTACAGAAGTCCGAACAGACTTCTCCTGTACTTTTCGCACAATCTACTTTCAAATCCCGGACCTCTCCAGAATGAAATTTCTTATTCAGGATATTTCCCAAATAAAACTATTTACGCAATTATCATAGCACTGTATTTTGTTTGCGTCAACATTTCAATCACAATATATAGATAATATCTGTTGATTAGATGCAAATTTCTGTGCTAAATAATTCATTCAAGTTATGCTGTATCATTGCTCTGTTTTTCAACCGAAGCTTTCAATTTCTGAAAAGTCTCTTCGCTGATTGCATGTTCTATCCGACAGGCATCCCTTTCTGCGGTTTCCCGATCAACCCCGACAGCTACAAGCTGCTCCGTAAAGAACTGATGCCGTTCATAAATTTTCTCAGCAACCTCCCGCCCGTCTTCGGTCAGATGGAGATATCCATCTTCATCCACGGTCAGAAAACCGCCATTCTTTAACACACCTACTGCATGGCTGATACTCGGTTTACTGAATCCCATGTGTCGGGCAAGGTCAACGGAGCGAACCATGCCTTTTTCCTTTTGCAATACAAGGACTGCTTCCAAATAATCCTCGCCCGACGCATAAATCTTCATTGCCGCCTCCTTTACTGTGCCAGTTTCCAGCCGATAGCTTCCTGCCTTTCGGATACGAAGTCCGCATACAGACCCTTCTGCTGGATCAGTTCTGCATGAGTGCCGCGCTGAACGATATGGGAATCATCCAATACCAATATCTGATCCGCACCCCGGACGGTTTTCAGGCGGTGGGCGATCATAATAATAGTCTTGTCGTGCGTCAATTCCGCAATCGCCCGCTGCAATTCTTCTTCATTTTCCGGGTCAACGCTGCTTGTGGCTTCATCCAGAATGATAATCGGGGCGTCTTTCAATATGGCGCGGGCAATGGAAATACGCTGCTTCTCACCACCGGACAGGGTTCCTCCGCCTTCCCCGATCACCGTATCATACCCGTCGGTCAGGGCGGAAATAAATTCATGGCAGCAAGCCTTTTTCGCCGCCTCTACCACCTGTTCGTGCGTGGCATCCGGGCAGCCGAATTTGATGTTGTTCTCAATCGAATCGGCAAACAGATACACGTTCTGAAATACCATGCCGATATTCTTCATCAGGCTGTCCAGTTTAAAATCCCGGACATCTTTGCCGCCAACCGTAATTCTCCCGGCGTCTACATCCCAAAATCGGGCAATCAGGTTGCACATAGTCGTCTTGCCAGAACCGGACGGGCCGACAATGGCAGTGGTCGTTCCGGCAGGGATCGTAAAGCTGACATGATCCAGAATTTTTCGGTCTGCATAGGAAAAGTCCACATTATCAAATATAATTTCCGAGGATGCCGGAACCACATCTGCGCCCTTTTCATCCATGACCGGCGTATCGTCAATAGAGTTTGCCGTATCCATAGAAGCCGCCAGCATTTGCAGCAGGGAGGCCATGTTTCCGGCGTTTTCCAGATCATTGAACACCATAAAGGAAGCGATCACCAAAATCACGCCATAGGCCAATGACAGGGAACCGTTCAGCCAGAAGTAAATGGAGGCCAGGAGCAGCAAAACACTGAACACCCGGACAACAACCTGTTTCAGGGCATCATAGGGGACACTGGCTTTTGTCAGTTTCAAATTGTCCCGGCAGCTTGCCTTGATTGCGCTGTCAATGGACTGTGTGCTGTCCTTCTCCATACCGAAGGCTTTCACGATCCCCATCCCCTGGATATACTCCAGGACGGATTCCACAAGGCTTTCCTGTGTATGCTGCCGCACTCCGCTTAAGCGCTCAGATTTGCGGAGCGCCAGTTCCGCCGCTGCAAGATAAAGCAGGACGCCGACTGCGGCAATCAGACCGATCCGCCAGTCAAAAACCACCAAAACGATGACAAGCGCCACCGAATTGAAAAATCCGCCCAACACAGATACCAGCACACGCGCCGCCGAATTTTCCACATCCCCTAACGTGGTGGTAACGATAGCGGTAATGTTCCCGATACTGTTCTTGTTAAAATATCCCATCGGGATGTAACGCAGCCGGTCTCCGATGTGGATACGCTTTTCCGCCACCATACAGTAGCCGGTTTCCGTCTGCTCCATCGTGGAGAAATAGGTCGTGATGATCCTTCCAACCAGGGAAACAGCCATGATGCCCAAAGAAATCCAGATAAACCGGCTGTCCCGGTTATCGGATACCAACGCCTCCACCACGATAAAGAGGGCGGCAAACTGTAAAGCCGCAAACAGGCCGGAGAGGAACGCAAACAGCAGGGATTTTTTCAGCAGTCCCTCTTTGCTGCCAGCAAACGCAAAAATTTTTTTCAATGTTCCATACATTTGACAACACCCCCTTACATATGATCCTTTGCGCCGATATGCGCCTGCCACATATCCCGGTAAAGGGGACAGGTTTCCAGTAACTTATCATGCGTTCCCCGGGCATGGATAGTTCCATCCTTGACCACCACAATATTGTCCGCACCGATAATGGTAGACAGGCGATGGGCAATCACGATCAGCGTTTTACCCACTGTCAGGGCAGAGATTGCTTTCTGCACAACTGCCTCATTCTCTGGATCGATATATGCTGTCGCCTCGTCCAAAATGACCACAGGGGCGTCCTTCAGCATGGCGCGGGCAATGGCGATTCTCTGTCGCTCACCGCCGGAAAGATGGGAACCGGCGCTGCCGACAACGGTATCATACCCTTGATCCAACTTGCGGATAAAGGTGTTACAGCCACTTTGTTTTGCTGCCTGCTCCACCTCCGCATCTGTGGCGTCCGGCCTGCCCATGCGGATATTTTCCCGGATGCTGCGGTTAAACAGGTAATTATCCTGCGATACATAGGAAATCTGGGCGACAATTTCAGACAGCGGTATCTCCTTCAGTTCATGGCCGCCCAGGGTAATACTACCGGACGTAACATCCCAATACCCAGCGATCAGCTTCGCCACGGTAGATTTTCCGGAACCGGACGGTCCTACAAGGGCGGTCATGGTTCCCGGCTGAATGGAAAGGCTCACATCATGCAGCACCTCAGTTTCCCCATCATAGGAAAAGGAAACATGGTCGAGTCCGATACTGGTATCTGCCAGATTTACCGGCGTATCTTTATGGTTCAGTTCTTCCGCGTTCAATAGCTGGCTGATTTCCTCCACATTGGTTCCCAGTACAGCCAGGTCATCCGTAAAGGTAAAGACGGACATGATCGGTCCCACAAGCCCCAGGGAGAAAATCACAATGGAGAGGAACGCAGATAATTCCAGGCTGTCGGACAGCCAGAAGGCAAACCCACAGGGCAGCACACAGATCAGCACTGAGGGAAGGATCGCATTGTAGGCACTCATGGTTTTCTGGTTTTCCCGCATCCATTCCACATAGTAATTCGCATTGTAATTCACGGCGTCCGAATATTTCTTGTAGGAACCGGCTGACTGGCTGAACGCCTTGACGACTTCAATCCCGCCGATATATTCCACAATGGCATTCGCCATATCTTTCCCGGCTTTGACCGCGCCCTCCCATTTCTTTGGGTAACTCATCATACCGACAGACATTACGGCAAGACCGACTACCAGCGTAACAAGGGACAACAGCGCCATGCGCCAGTCCATAATGAAAAGATACACGACAATTACCACCGGAACCAGGATGTTTGCGGTCATCTCCGGGATGAGATGTGCAAACGTGGATTCCATCCCTTCCACCCGGTCAACAATCGTTGTTTTATACTGACCGGACGGAGTATCCAGGATCGTCCCCATCGGAACGCGGGCCAGTTTCCCTGTCAGCCTCTCCCGGATATCCCGCAGCGTGTAATAGGCCGCTGTATGGGAAATAGTCGTTGACAGACTGGAAAACAGCACTTTCCCCAGGTATCCGCAAAGTGCGACCATGCAAGCTGTCACATAACGGGAAAAATCCTGCTCCCCGTCCAACATCATTGTGACGATATGCGCCACACAGAAATAAGGCACCATCTGACAGGCAACGCCCAAAACCGCAAGGACGACGCTGCCGATGAATTTCCCGTGATACGGTTTGCCCCAGCCCAATAAAACACTTATTGGCGACGCTTTCTTTTCTTCTTTCATTTCATGGACACCTCCTTCTCCATATCGTTCAGGAAGAATTTCAGCAGACGGTTCCTGCCATCGCTGTCCTCTATGGAATAGCTCTCCTGAACCTGT
The DNA here is from genome assembly GCF_025566965.1 of Blautia ammoniilytica. Lineage (NCBI taxonomy): Bacteria > Bacillati > Bacillota > Clostridia > Lachnospirales > Lachnospiraceae > Blautia > Blautia ammoniilytica. Next base: position 8,526 of record NZ_JAOQJL010000024.1, read on the forward strand.
CCGTTTTCCAAATGAAGGACAAATTCGCAGCACCGCAGGATAAATTCCGGATCATGCGTTACCACAACAGCAGTCCTCCCTGTATCCGTTACCTGATTGACAACCTTTGCAACCTGCCTCATGTGCAGGAGGTCAAGGCCGCTGGTCGGCTCATCAAATAATACAAGGGGCCTCTCCGATGTAATCGCAGAGGCAACCGCAACGCGCTGCTTCTGCCCGCCGGATAAGCTCATTGGATGGCAGTCCTTGTATGGCAATAAATCCATTCCATCCAGAATCTGTTCTGCTTTTTCTTTGTCCTCATCTCTCATGCTCAACAGGATTTCATCCAGGACGCTTTCTGTAAAAAGCTGATGATTTACGTCCTGCATGACCATATAACACAGCCGGAGCCTTTCTTTTTGGGAATACGCCCTTTCCTGATCCTGTACCAAGCCCCGGCACCGCTTTTCCAATCCGCACAGACACCGGGAAAGGGTTGACTTCCCAGCCCCATTATGCCCGATCACCGCAGTTGCCTTGCCAACCGGAAAGACCGCTTCTGGAATATGCAGGATTTCCGGCTCATGTTTATAAGAAAATGAAATATTGGATAGCATCCAAGATGAATCCGATCTGTGCGAAACCGGTCCCGTTATCTCTTTCAACCCGTCCAGTGATAAAGGACGAAGTCCCATTTCATCCCGCTGTTTTGCAGACAGGCCCGTAAATTCCTTCGCCGAATAATCGCCCTGGATTTCCCCGTCTTTCAAGTATAGAACGCGGTCAAATAAACCGGACAGATAATAGAGCCTGTGTTCCGATATAATAATCGTTTTTCCCTGTGCTTTCAGGATGGAAAGGAGCTGCCGGAAATCGGATATGGCGTAGGTATCCAGATTGGATGATGGTTCGTCCAAAACATAAATCCGGGGATCAACCGCCGCAGCCGAGCCGCAGGCGATTTTTTGCTTTTCCCCACCGGATAGGGAGAAAATGCTCCTGTCAAGCAACGGCTCCAGTTTTAACTGCCCTGCCACACGGTTTACCCGTTCCCGTACAATTTCCTCCGGCATCCCGTGATTTTCCGGCCCAAAGGCCAGCTCGCTGGTCGTATCCACATTGAAGAACTGGGAACGGGGATTTTGGAATACAGAGCCTACCTTCAATGAAATATCAAACAGTGATAATTCGCGGGTATCCTTTCCGTCCAACCGGACAGAACCGGTAAAATTCCCTTCATGGTAATGGGGAATCAGGCCATTCAGCAAACGTGTCATCGTAGTTTTTCCACAGCCGGAGGGTCCGCAAAGCAGGACAAAAGAACCATCCTCAATCGTACAGGAAATATTCTGTAATGCCCCTCCAGTCTGCGTATCATTGCCAGGAATCCCACTGGCCGGATAGGAAAACGACACATTCTGACATTCGATCATGATATTCACCCCCTTGCAACCAGCACATAAATCTGTGCGGCAAATGCACCGATACAAATCAGCAGCAGAATCACATCCTGCACATGAAACCCTAACTTGCAGATATTTGTCCGTTTTACAGGACCGCCCAAACCTCTGGTAAGGGCAGCGGCAGAAAGTTCTTCCCCGATCTTTACCGAGCATATCATCATGGGAACCATGCGGTATTCCAGGATCGTGCCTGCTTTGCCACCGCCAAAACGGACGCCGCGCATCCGCATGGCGTCCCCAATCGCGCTCCATTCCTCCGCGACTGTCGGGAAAAACCGAAACATCACGGACATGGGGATTGTGATCTGCTTTGGAAGATGGATCCGTTCCATAGCCGCCACAAATTCGCTCACTGTTGTCGTGGTGACAACAAAATATCCCATTACTATGCCGGGCGTAAACCGCAGCAGTATGCCGACAACGGCAACCGCAATATAATTGAGAACGCCGGTCAGCCGTGACAGTCCAAACATTTTCAGGCACAGGCTACCGCCAAAAATCAGGATGTAGAGGACTGAATCTTTCCATTTTTTTGCCGCCAGCAGAAGCAGCAGCGGAATCGCAGCAAGTACGATTATGTAATACTGCATGATACCCTCATACGAACCGCCCAGGATAAAAACGGCTATGGTAATCAGTACCGCCAGCTTTGTCCGTGGGTCAAGTATGATCCCGCTGTTGCTTTTCTGGCTTGCAAGAAGTTCGCGGCTCATTATACGATTCCCGCCCGTTCAAAGTGCTTCCTGAAAATCTTCTGCCCGATCAGGCCGCCCACAATCCCGCTGACAAAGGACGCCGCCAGCAGGATCGGCAGAATCCAGTCCGGCATATAAGCCATGAGCGTATCGGCATATTCCTTGCCATAGCCGGGAAGAAGGCTCTGATAGTAAGCGTCGCGGGTTACTACGATGGGAATAAATGCGCCGATGACCCACATGGAAAAAACGCCATGCGTCAGCACTTCGCGCTTTGCATTTTTGTAATCACAAGCCTTCAGCATGAAATCGGCAATCAACCCAAAGATCAAGCCAGTGGGGATGCACCAATAACCCATGCCTGTCAGCAGCATAATAATTCCCAACAGCACGCCGCAGATAGTCAGCATCCCAAACTTCTTGATTTTAGAGAAAAACAGCATCATGGGGATGCCTCCGACCAGCGGGACGATCACACTGATGAGTGGGATGAAGATCGGGATAAACCCGATGGATGCCGCTGCAAAAATGACAATAAAATAGATTGCCGTAAAAATACCGATGTTGATTAAGTCCTTGCCCTGCAATTTGTTGTTCATTGCGAAACCTCCTCGATTGCTTTCTATTGATTAGACTTAGCTAACCATTTATAATAGTAGCACACATCTGGAATTGCTTCTATGCCCGTTTCGGTGTTTTAAGCCCAAATAGCAACGAGTTTTTCTGTCTGTCCGGGTATTGGATTGACCAGACACAAAAATACGCTTATAATAATTTCAACAAATTTGGAACCATAACAGGACGAAAGGGGAGGATACCATTGCGGGATATGATAGACAGCATTTTAGAGAACAGCCACTCGATTTCAGGAGTGGCTTTAAAAAATACCCCAAACAGCAGAGAATTACTATTAGACCAAGCCACTGGAAAAGGGCGCATGACATTCTATACTCTTTTCCCCGGCCTGACGGTTGCGTTTATTTTTGTGAATGCTCCCGCATGGCCGGAGTCTGACGAAAACTCTGATTTAAGGCCGTTGCTGATCAATTATTGCATTTCTGGAAGGAGTGAGCTGCTCTTAGATGACGGCAGCTATATCTATCTGAAAGAAAATGATTTTTGTGTCAGCGAACAGACCGCACAAAAAGAATACATTTTCCCCACAGGCAAGTATCAGGGGATAAAGATATATTTTGACCTTGCGCTGCTTTCGCAATCCAGCGGACAGATCATGGAGACTTTTGATATTGACCCCGCCCAATTAGAAGAACTCTATTGCAGAAAAAGAAAGACCTATATCAATGAAGCGGACCATGACCTAACAGCGGTTTTTCAAAAACTCTGGTCTCTTTCAGAAAACCCTTCTCCTTTTTACCTGCGGATCTATACGCTTGAACTGCTGCACGAGCTTCTCTGCATGGAGATCCACCCGTCCAAAACCTGCGGCTTCTATACAGAAACTCAGGTTGAAATTGCAAAGAGGGCTGCACAGATTATCAGTGAAGATTTGCACAAACATATCCCCATAAGCCAGATAGCCGAACGGTTTTCCGTTAGTGAAACGAGCCTGAAAAACTATTTCCGAGGAGTATATGGTCAGAACATTTCAACCTGGCTGCGTGAAATCCGCATGGATACAGCTGCCGAACTTTTGTCAAATACGAAGCGTCCGATCGCTGAGATTTCTGAACAGGTCGGATATTCCAATCAGGGGAAATTTGCAGCAGTATTTAAGAAACGATTTGGTTTATCGCCTTTGGAATACCGGCGTTTAAAAAACTTAGATAAATCTTGAAAATATTATACTTTTTAACTGATTATTCAATTCTTAGAGCCACTTGTCGACTAGACTGGTGGCTCCATAGATAACAATCGTTATAATTTTATTCTCTTTATTCAGTTCAAAATCGTATATCGTTTTTTAATATTGTTTTTTACCACTCTTTTTTGACTCTCTAATCGCATGATATGCACGGATTATCTCTTCTCTACCCACTTTCTCCCATTTAAACCCCAATTGTTCCAATATAAATATTGTTCTGTCACCCCCTATATTTAGGTCACACTTTCCAATATCATTCACTATTTCACACTCAAAAACCAGTTGTTTAAATAATTCCTGTTCTTTTGTATCTGTTTTCTTATAATAATTATAAATTTCTTCCACCGATAACTCTTTCATAATAATATCTTTGTTATTTTCACAGTCCTTGAAACAATTTAGAATTTCCTTAATTGTAAGACCGTTAGGATTTATAACATGATATACATCATTAGATCTATCGTCCGACAAAATCAACTTTACAACAGCTTCACTAATTTTATCCACACATGAAATATCCATTTTTCTTTGAATTTCAGACGGTACTATTCGTAATCTATACAAATTACGGTAATAAATATAGGCAGAACTTTCATTTACATTTATTTGATATTTTCCCGTTTTTGAATCAAACAGAATACCACTCATACGATATATACTGCTTTGAACCCCTTGATTTTTAGCATTCTTTAATACCTTTTCCGCTTTTACTTTAGAGCGTAAATACTGATTTTCCAACCCATCTAAAGTGCTTTCATCATATTCTGTAAAAATTGTTTTACTTTTTTCCATATTAGCTCCGTATACAATTCCTATTGTAGACATATGGTGGATATCTTTATTTATACCATTTTTTGCAAAATCTACTATATTTTCAACAATTTTAACATTGATTAATTCAAACTCCGAATTTTTACCCATATGTTTAACTAGGGCAGCCGAATTAATGATAGCTTCTATATGATTTGCTAATTCTTTATATTCATTTTCTGTTAACCCAAACATATCTAATGTCAAATCACCTATAATTATTTTTATCCGATGTGAATATTGATCATAACTTCCATTTCCAAAATAGTATTCATAATGCTTCTTTATTCTATTTTGAGCTTGACGCATAGAATCTGCACGGATTAAAAGAGTAATGGTTGCCACGCTTTCTAGTAACAATTGGTGCAAAAGATATATGCCCAAAAAACCCGTTGCTCCTAGCAATAATACATCTTTATATTTATCGTCTTCTTTCTTTACATTATTTACTTTTGCATATTTCTTTTGATATTCTCGCTTCTCTGTTTCATTAATTTCTTTTAACTGTTTGAACGCAAAAGTCTGTTCAAATTTTCTTAACATTATGTTTGCATCTTCTTTTAAATTAGCTGCAATGTTTCTGATTGTTGGATTGGCAAAAAATTGTGGTATATCCACTTCAAAACGCTCGCTCAATTTACTTATAATGGCAATCGCCTGTAAAGAACTTCCTCCTAGATCAAAGAAATTATCATCAATATCAAATGTATTATCTTGAAGTGTATCTTTCCAAGCATCATACACAATATTCTGATAAAACTGTTCTTTTCTTTTCTCGTCCATATTATTGAACCTCCAATAATTTCTGATTTATCATTTCACATATACACTGTTTTTCTATATCTACAAAAAAGTGTCCTCCAGCCATTTCTTCTATTTTTACATTTCCATTGGTACATTCTCTCCATTTTTCTATTTTTTCACGATGAATATTTTTGTCTTCCTTTCCATACCATATATCAAAATCACAAGACATTCTTTCGTGCGATCTATATTGATAAGTAGCAAGCATATTACAATCTGCTCTTAACATAGGAATATAATAATCTAAAAACACTTTATTTTTAACAATAGCCTCATCAAACATTTCCAATCTCAATAAATATTCAATTACATCTTCTCTTGTTCCTTCTGCAGGAAACTCCAAAATAGAACCTTTTAAATATTCTGGGGACTCGCTCGAAGCTATAAAGCCTGCTATAGGTTCTCTATCATATACCTTTTTCACTTTTGCAGAAATTTCATAAGCCAAAACCGCCCCTCCACAATACCCAAAAAAAGCATATGGAACAGAAAAGAGTTCCTTATTTTCGTTTATAAAATCATCTACAAACAACTCGAAATTCTCTTCCATTGGATCATTTTTTCTAAGTTCCCTTTCTGGATATAATATAGGGAGCAAATTTATTCTTGAATCTATTAATTTCTTCCAAGTAGCAAAATTACTTGCACTCCCTCCTGGATAAGAAAAACATAATAAATTAATTTTATTCTCTTCTGACATTCTACCATGCGCTATCCATTTATTATCGTACATACGTTCCTCCTATATTATTGCTGGTTTGTTATGCATTCTGCCATCTTATATATTGTGGGTGATGAATAAACATCCATTAACGACATTTTATACTGATATCTAGTTTCAAGTTCTGTGAGAAGTTTTACAACAAGAATAGAGTCTCCACCACATTCAAAGAAATCTTCATCAACTGAAATATCCGTTGTATTGAATAGCTCACACCAAACTTTGTATATATTCTCCTCTGTTTCTGATAATTTTTGTTCAGATTTCCCTCTACTTCTGCTCTTCTTCATTCCTTCAATTGCTCTTGACGTAAGAACCTTGATATCAATTTTCCCGTTTACCGTTAATGGAATTTCACTAAGATATTCACAATATACCGGGATCATATACTGTGGAATTTTTTCGGATAAATATTTTCCTAATTCTTCTTTAGAGAGCGCATCACTTTCATTTTCCAAAACAGCAAACATACATACAGAAATTACATCATTATTATTTACAGTTATTACTTTCAAATCTTTAGGATGCAATATCTCTACTATTGCCATTTCAATTTCGCCCAGTTCAACCCGATGTCCACGTATTTTTACTTGGAAATCAGATCGTCCTTGAAATTCAATAGTTCCATCTGGCATGTATCTCCCGATGTCTCCTGTTTTATATAAGCGTTCTTTCAACTGCCTCGAATATATAAATTTTTTCTCTGTCAATTCCGGATCTCCCAAGTATCCAATTGCCAACCCTTTTCCGGCAATATAAATATCCCCAGAAATCCAGTCTAACGTCTCTTCTCCCTTTTCATTTAATATATAAAACCTTTGATTAGCCAATGGCTTTCCGTAAGGAATGCTTCGAATATAATTTTGCTTTATATTAATCGGATAATATATAGACCATATTGCAGCCTCAGTTGCTCCTCCTAAACTTACAATTTCAGCATTTGGAAAGTACTTGCTAATCTCCTTCGGTAAATCTACAGGTATCCAGTCTCCAGAAAGTAATATAAGCCTTACTGCATCTAATATAGGTTTTTCCTTCCCTTTCAAAAACATAGTTAGCATTTTCATCTGTCCTGGAACCCCATTAAACACACTTATATTTTCATGTTTCAGAAGATCATACCAATGTGCAGGATCTTTCGCCTGCTCCTCATTCACCTGAACCAGTTCTGCACCAGCAAAAAAAGTTCCAAAAATATCATACACAGACAAATCAAAACTCAGATTAGAAATATTCAAAATCCTGTCATCGGAGTTAATTTTAAACTTATTGTTAATGTCCAATATAGTATTAGTTGCAGCACTATGAGAAATAATTACTCCTTTAGGATTTCCTGTACTTCCTGATGTAAAAATCACGTATGCTGGTGCTTCTATATCTATGTTTATCTGTTTATAATCATTGCCAGACCTCTCTTTCCTCTTAATATCTCGTATATTCAACTTTTTTGTTAAATCATGGCTTATAAAATTATCTTCTTCAAGTATACAACATTTCACGTGAGCACTTTTTATAATTTTATCGACCCTTTCTGATGGTTGATGAATGTCCAAAGGAAGGTAAACCGCTCCTTTTGACAATATGCCAAGAACTGCTGCAATCTGCCAAACTCCCTTAGATACTGCTACCGCGACAATATCCCCTTTAAATACATCCTCAGATTCAAGAACTTCAATTATTGTATCAACATAATACGAAAGTTCTTTATATGAATAATATTTCCCATTTGAATAAAGGGCTTTGTTCTCTTGACAACATTCTAAAGTTTCAAAAAAACCTTCATGCAAATATTTAGTTTCAAATTCTTTCCTCGTATTATTAGTAACACATCTGATTTTTCTAACAGCTTTTGGTAAGATTGATTCTAACGAAATATCCAAAGTATTATTATCAATAATCCTATATATTAATTCACGGAAACTTTCAAAAGCTTCTTCTATTAATCCTTTCGGGAACACGCCTAAACGCACATCCCAATTTAAACGAACTCCTTTTTCCAATTCTAAAACCTGACAATCTATAAGGACTTGAGGTGTCTGACTAATCGTATAAAGGATTTTTCCTTTTCGTTGATTACTATACTTAACTGCCCCAAGTGTACTTGTATATACTGCCGGAACTGTAATCTCCTTTTTTATTCGTTTTCCCATTTCCCTTAAAACTTCTTTGCTAGAAAAAGAATTATGGCTTAAATCTTCCCATAATCTATATTGAATTTTTTTGGCTTTTTCAAAATAATTTGTATAATCAAGATCTTCAACTTCCAAAATATTAGCAGTTGTAAAATCCCCTATAACTCTGTCAATACTCGGATGAAATGGAGGGCGATCAACCATCGTAACGTCGATGCAAAAACTTTGGTTTTTTGAAATTTTTCTCAATGCCTCTGCATACGCTGTTAATATTAAGCTTGAAGTGGTAAGCTGAAAGTTCTTTGCCAAATCACATAACTTTTCATATTCATCTGATTCAAGGAAAAATTTATATTGTGTAAAAAGGACTTCTTTTTCCTGCTGTTCTACCACTGGGAATTCTGGTACTTCTGACAATCTAGGAATCCTTTTTTCCCAATACTTTTTATCCTCCTCGTATTTTTTCTTCCCATTTACTGTTTTTTTCAGGCTTTCCTTGTATAGTACAATATCTCTAAATGATAACTGTTGTTTAAATGAAAGTTTACCGTTATAATATACTTCTTCAAATTCATTCAAAATAACATTTATGCTTACAAAATCAGCAACAAGCATATCTAATGAAATATGTAAAATATATTTGTTTTTCAATTTTGTTATCTCAACATCAAATAAAGGCCAAGTGCCTACGCGATATTGCTTTTTGGTTAAACTTTCCCTTTTTTGGGCAATAATAACTTCTGCATTTTCCATATCTGACAAATCCGAAAATACTATTTGTGGCACTGTATATGATGATAATATTTCTTGTGTTCCCTCTTGATTAATAACAGCGTGCAGCATATCATTATATTTAATAACCTGCTCCCACGCATATTGTGCTTTGTTCAACTCTATTTGCTCATATTCTATTTCCGTATAAATTTTGCAGTTTGTCCCACCAAATTTATAAACATTATCCTGTCCGACTAAATATGATAATTGAATGTCAGTTAAAGGAAACTTTTCATATTTATCTTCTTCGTCAACAATGATTTCACTTTCTGTGTGATCTAATAGAAATTTTATAATTTCTTTCTTATTTTTCTTTAAAATGTCTTTATCCTCATCAGTAAGTATATTTTGAGGTGCAGAAAAATGTAATTTATTATCACTGACCGATAATTTAATTCCTCTTCTTTGATAATTTAATATCAATTTCTCTGTTTTCATTTTTTCTCCAATTCTATTTTATTTATTGGGATGTCTTTAGTCCAACGATTCCTTATTCTCGATTCTGGCAACTAAATTCTCTATAGTTTCGCACTCATAAAATGCAATAATATCTATTGTCTTTCCATATTTTTCTTCTAAAATAGCTATAACTTGAACTGCCAAAAAAGAATTGCCCCCTAAATCAAAAAATGAATCTCCAATTGACGGCATTTTCTGAAGTTTCAAAACTTCTTTCCATATTTCTTGCATTATTCTTTCCATTTTTTCTCCTCTTAAATTCATCTTATAAACTCTTCAATAGCTATCTTATTTTTTATTGGTATCTCATTAATTTTCATATATTCTCCATTTTCCAATTCAGTTGAAATTTTCTCTAAATATTCTGGATTCAAAATTTCAAATCCATAGTTTAACCCTGATAATACCTTTCCCGGACTCATAGCAATTTCTTTCACAACTTCACCCAAAAAATTACCACACAACCTATTCACATTTTTTAAAAATAATTTCCCCGATATACATTTTTCATATCCTGATTTTTCTCCAATTAATTCAAAAAATAAATATGCACCTACTTCCTCCTTCCCAAAAGTTTCATCCTGCTCTATTCTCTCGTATAATTTTCGCTTAATATTTTCAGCAGCAACATTAGATTCATACCTTGATCCTTCAATAAGCAGTTTCATAAAAAAGCGAAGTGTTTCCATATTGTCATATGCACAAAAGAAATATTGCTGATCCGAACCAATTTTTTTCTGTAATCTAATTGTATCTCTATTTATAAGTGGCTTAAAAATAACTTTATTTTTTGAGAAGGGAGTTTCATATGTCTTTTTAATATTTATTGACAAAGGGCATATATTCCCATGTAAAATATAAGAATCTCCAAAAAGGTTCTTATTCGCAGCGCCCAGAATCATATCAACAAATGCTCCTGGTGAACAACCATCAAAACCACCCTGATATATAACAGTTCTTCTTATTTTATCGAACTGTTTATGTGCAACGATATATGGTAAAAATTCGGAAATACCAGGAATATATCCACAAGATGTTACACATTTTCCAGTTACATTTCTTTCCTCTTGCTCAAAACTCATATCAGAAGGATCGATATATATCTTATCTTTCTTGCATACGGCGTCTTTAACGATTTTCCCATATAAATGGGAAGGACTTATGCAATTGATAACTATATCGCATTTCTCAACAAAACCATCTAGCTGTCCCTTATCCATTACATCAATATTTGTAAATGAATAATTCTTATAATCATCAAAATATGTAACACTATTTCTTTGTGCACCCAAAACTTGAAAACCCAATCTTAGCAACTTTTCAGTCGCGTATTTCCCTATATGCCCTCCACAACCCAAAATTCCAATTGTATTTAAGCTCATAAATCTGCCTCCCATTCTAATATGTCCAATATTCGAAGAAAGTCTCTTACTTTTAGGAGTAACATTTTTTCTTTTATTCCCAAAAGTAAGATTCTCTATTATTATAAAAAACCTTCTTCTTGCTCATCGCTTTCTAGCTCATCAGTCGATGTTGTTAATAGTTTTGCCAATTTTTCTATTGTCGAATTTTCAAACAATTCGTTTATAGCAATTTGCTTTTGAAAGTCTTTATTAATCTCATTAACCAATTGAATTGCTTTTAATGAATTTCCACCACAGCTAAAGAAATTATCGTACACAGACACATTTTCGCCTTCCAAAACCCTCTGCCAAATTATTGCCAATTTCCTTTCTTCAGCTGTTATAGGCTCCTTTTTGCTTTTTATATGCTTGTCTTTTGATATAGCAAGTGCGCGCTTATATAAATTTCCTACATCTATCTTTCCGTTCTTGCTTTGTGGTAAGATGTTTATTTTTTCAAACTTTATTGGAACCATGTATAACGGTAATACTTTTTTTAGATATTTTTTTAATCTATCTCTGTCCACCTGCTCGTTTTCGCAATAGAAAGCTATTAAATTTTTCTTATCAACACACACAACCTTACTTTGTCTTATGCCAACAAATCTATTAATCGCAGCTTCAATTTCGCCCAACTCTACCCTATACCCATTGATTTTCACCTGATTATCCAGTCTTCCAAGAAATTCAATATTACCGTCATTCCAGTACCGTCCCATATCCCCTGTACAATACAACCGTTCCCCAGTTCTATCTAAGACAACAAATTTTTCCTCTGTTTTTTCTTTATCGTTTAAATATCCCTGCGCGACGCCATCTCCGGCAATATAAAGCGTTCCCGGTATCCAGTCAGGGCAATCTTCCATATTCTGATCCAGAACATAATACTTCTGGTTTGCAAGCGGTTTCCCATACAGAATACTCTTCCAATCTTCCGGCACGACCTCTGGGATCTCGAAATGATTGGACCAGATACTGCCTTCTGTTGCACCTCCAAGAGCAACAATCTCAACATTCTGGAACAGATTACGGATTCTCCCCGGAAGTGACACCGGAACCCAGTCGCCACTCATCATTACCAACCTCAGTGATTGTGAAGTTACCTGTCTTTGATATTCCTCATATTCAGCCAGCATTTCTACAAAAGCTGGCACGCTGTTCCATACGGTAATGTTCTCCTGATTCATCCACTGAATCCAATGTGCCGGATCTTTTCCATATTCCGGATCTGGAAGGACCAATTTTCCGCCTGCGCCTAAAATGCCAAAAACATCATAAACAGACAGGTCAAAATGAAGATTAGAAATTCCAAACGCAGTATCCTGCTCAGTAATCTGATAGCGTGCATTGATATCCAGTATTGTATTAACTGCATTATGGTGGGTAATCATTACTCCTTTCGGCGTCCCGGTTGTTCCCGACGTATAGATCACATACGCAAGATCTCCCACCTTATTCTCCTGTGCTTTGTATTCAGAATTACCTTTTAATCCCGACACAGGAATACAATCCCACTCGTGCATCCATTCGGTATCCTGCTCATCCGCCTGATTCTGCACAAGAATGATTCTTGTTCCACTGTCACGGAGAATCTTTTCAACTCGTTCTCTCGGATTATGGATATCTATCGGAAGATATGCGGCTCCGGCAAACATGATTCCATAAACAGCAACTACCTGCTCCCACCCTTTTTCCATAAATACAGCTACCGTCTCTTCTTTTTTTATTCCCATGCTCTTCAACTGCCCGGAAATGTAAAACGCCTCTTCTTTTATCTCCCTATATGTCATCCGCCTGCTGCACGTTACCAGCGCCTCCTTATCCGGGAATCTGTCTGTCGCCTCCAAAAATAATCCATCCAATGTTTTCTCTTCAAATTCAATCGCCGTTTCATTCGCCTGACGCCGTTTATCTGAAATTTCCGCTGTTACCAAACTTGCCGTTTTTTCCTGCATGATCTCCGGATGAACTGCCAGCGTATGAAGCAGGCCGGTATATGCCCGGAACATCTCATCCAGCATTCCCGGATAAAACAATTCATCTACAGAATCCCAGAACAGGCATAAGCTGCCATCCATTTCAACCACCTGATGATCCAGCCACACCTGCGGTGTCTGTGAAATGTTATAATTCAGTTTTCCAAGCCACTTGCCTTCATTCCACTGCTCCACGCCAAGACCACTGGTAAACACTACCGGCATAATAGCGCCCCGCATATTTCCAGTCTTTTTCTTTAATTCGCGCTCCAGTTCAACCGCGCCATAAGCTGTATGCTCCAGATCTTCTGTAAGCTGCTTCTGAATTGCCTTTGTCCTTTCCGCAAAATTATTCCCTGCATTCTTTATCTCCAGCAATGTCAGTGTTGTAAAATCTCCAACCAGATTGTTCACTTCCGGATGCAATTGTTTCCGGTCAAACTGCGTCAGATTAAGTGTAAAATCCTTATTACTGCTCCACAAGCGGAGAGTCTCCGCATAAGCACTCATCAAAAGAACAGAAGGCGTTACCTCCAGTCTTCCCGCCGCGTCTTTTACAGACAGCCATTCTTTCTGTGACAGTTTTGCGCTCCGGCGACAGAAACGCTGCTCTGTAATCTGGCTTTCGTTCTTTGCAAGCAGCAGATCCGGTGCGTCCGCAAAAGTCTCCACCCGGTCTTCCCAATATTTTTTATCTTTCTCATAAGCAGAGGTAGACTTTATCTGCTCCAGTCCCAGCACGTAATCCCGGAAAGACAAAGTAATCGGCATTTCCGCTTTTCCATTTCGATATACTTCTGCCCACTCATTTAAGAGATGGAACATACTCCAGCCATCAAAGATAATATTATCAAAACTGATATGGATTCTATGCTTCTGGTTCTCTATTTTAGTGATTCGCACATCAAACAGAGGCCATTCATCTGTCTGAATTACCTGATGAGACATCTCTGCCCGTTTTTCATCCAATGCCTTTTCTTTTTCTGTCACTTCCAATTGTCGGATATCCGTCACGTCAATATGATACTGTGGAGTATTCTCCAGTATGCGCTGCATACCATCCGGCTGGATAATAACACGCATCATCCCATGCCTCTGTATCAACAGATTCCATGCCGCCTCTGCGCACTCAGTATCAAGGCCGTCTGCATCCAGTTCAAAATAACAGTGCGTTGCAACATTTCCCAATTCATACAATCCGCTTCTGCCAAGCCAGTAAGCATACTGCACATCGGTTAATGGGAACGGATGATATGCTTCCTCCAGATTCGGTTTGATCTGCAGTGTATCTTCTTTCTGTTCGGACTGTTCAATAGCTTTTGCCAGAGATTTTACGGTCAGATTTTCAAAAATCGTACTGATCGTTATTTTGCAGCCGAAGGTTGTCTGTACTTCCGAGATCAACCTTGTGGCAATCAGCGAGTCTCCCCCAAGGCTAAAATAATTATCTTCAATTCCGATATTTTCATATCCAAATAATTGTTTCCAGATATCTAAAAGCTTTTCTTCTGTTTCTGTCGTTGCCTTTGAAAATCGGATAACCGCAGTTTCTTCTTTAAAATCTTCCCGCAATTGCTTCCTGTTAATCTTCCCATTGGACAATGTTGGGAGCTGCTCCATGAAATGATAGTTCTGTGGAACCATATACTCCGGCAGTTTTTCTGACAGATATTCCCTTAGTGCTCCATTATGATAGGACAGGACAGACGCCTGCTGTCTGCTGCAGCATATACATCTTCCATATCTCTCTGTCACAGCACAGTCTTCGCCCAATCCTGCCTCTGATAAACATTCTCTCCACAGCAGGCAGTCCGGGGTAACCAGCCCTGCTTCTTTTCTCTTGTCCCGAATATCCGCAAAACCCTTTTCCAAAAAAGCCGCTGTAAGTTCCTGAAGGTATGTCCTTACCACAAGGTCAGTCATCAGCAATATTCCGTTTGGCTTCAGTAATTCCGCTACTTTCTTTACCGCATCCGCAGCATCAATATTTCTATGTAAAGCATTTACCGATATCACAACGTCATAACTATGCAAGGACATCTGCTGCTTATCCATGCCTTCTTCCAGATTCAGCATCTCAAACTCGACTCTCTCATATCCCGCAAGTTCTTTCTCTGCTTCCTGCAGAAAATATTTTGAAGAATCCGCATATGTATAAGCCACGCTTACATCTTCCAGTGCATTCAAAAACTGTCTTGTAATTGCAGTGTCCCTTGTACCAATTTCTATAATCTGGAGTGGCTCTTTTCTGCGTTCTTCTGCCAGAAGCCTTAATCCCTGCACCAGTCTTTCCACTGTTTCCTCGCAGCCCGGAATCCTCCGAAGCAGCATATTCGGAGCCAAAGCCGGCTCTTTCTGGTAGAATACGTCCAGCGGAACTTCATTCCCAGTAACCATATGCTTCAGATACGGCTTCAGTTTCTTAAAATACGTTTCCGCATCTCCAGCTTTTTCCGGTACAGCCACTTCCTTCCCGGTACGCGATAGTCTGCCGTCCTCTTCTCTCAGGATTCCTTCCTTCTTTAAAATTTCCAACCATCTTGCCACAGTATTCTTCTGTGTTTCCGTAATGCTCCCTTTTTCAAAAATTTCCTTTTGCGAAAGAACTTCCTTCTCTGATACAAAAATGCCTAACTCTATGAGTGTCTCCAGCATAAGCTGTACACATCTCTGGTCTGCATAGGCAAGGAAATTTTTGTATGCTGTCTTCCGTTCCTGCTGCATCTGCCAATTGCTGACATCATCCTTCAGTTCTTTCCAGCCTCCGCCAAAGATATCTGTGCCGTACAAATACGTTGTAACTTTAGAATCTTCCTGTATCGGCGCTCCGATATAAGCAGCCAGCGTTTTATTGCCATGACCATCACTAACTGTATCAACAACTGCATGAGCCACACCCGGAAACTCCTGAATCGCATGTTCAATTTCTCCCAATTCAATCCTGTGTCCGCGGATCTTTACCTGATGGTCTTTTCTTCCCAAAAATTCAATTGTCTCATCATCCCAGATTCTTCCGAGATCTCCGGTCCGATACCATCTTCCATACTGATCTGTGATAAATTTCTGCCCCGTAAGCGCAGAATCTCCCCTATATCCTTTTGCTACACCAAAACCGCCAATCCAGAGTTCGCCTTCTGCCCAGTAAGGGCAATCCCTTCCATACTCATCCACAACACGATATGCCTGATATCTGAGTGGCTTTCCATAAGGAATAGATTTCCAGTTTTTCGGCATCGGCAGGGTAACATTCTGATAATTGGACCAGATACTTGCCTCTGTAGCTCCTCCCATAGCGACAAACTGGCAATCCTCTGTCCATGCCGCAACCCTCTGCGGGAGATCCATCCCAATCCAATCTCCGGAAAGCATAACCGCCCTGATCGGCAGTTTCTGTTTCATGGATTCCGCCCGTATCAAAAGCATATCCAGAAGCACCGGCACTGAATTCCAAACGGTAATCTGATATTTCAACACTTGTTCCAGCCAGTAATCCGCATTCCTTCTCTCCTGCTCTGGAAGCAATACCAATGTTCCTCCTGCGCCTAAAATTCCAAAAACATCATATACCGACAGGTCAAAATCCATAGCTGATACAGCCAGCGCCCGATCTGCACTTGTCACATGGTACTTTTCATTAATATCCTGAACCGTATTCCATGCGCTTTCATGCGCAATCTCTACACCCTTCGGAACACCTGTAGAGCCTGACGTCATGATGATATAGGCGCTGTCCTTCGGCGACACCTCTGGCAGTCTCACATTTTCCTGTCCCTCTTCCATACCTTCCATCACAAGGATTTCCGTACCTTCCGGCCAGTCCAGTTTTTCGGATAATTCCCGATTCGTGACCACATAGCGGACTCCCGTCTTCTCATGGATTAACGCTCTCCGATCTTTAGGCTGGCTTAAGCTGACCGAAAGGTATGAATTTCCGGAAAGCAAAATTCCTAATGCCGCCTCGATCTGTTCTATCCCGCGCGGCAGGGTAAGTGCAACTGGGACTCCCTTAATATCCTTTTCTGAAATCCCTGCCGCCACTGCTGTCGCCCGTGCTTTTAATTCCCCATAGGAAACCGATCTTCCGCTTCCCGCATCAATAAGCGCAATATCTTCCGGGCAAACTTCCGCATGGTTCATAACAGCCCAATGCAGGCATTCCACACGCTCCGGCACTCCTGTACGCGCTGTATCTTCAATTTCTCTTTTTCTTTTTTCAGGAAGCACATCAAATCGCTGATTCCAGTCCTTCTTTCCCAATTCATGCAGAAGATTCTCAAAACACTCCAGCATATCCGGGATCATATTCTCCGGGAATAACTTATCCACGCTGTCCCATGTAAGCTGTACGCCATTTTCATCTTCATAACTCTGGAAGTCATTCCACACCTGCGGCGTTTGGGAAATCATATAGGAAAACTGCCCCAGTTCTTTCCGGAACGTATCATTTACCAACGGCGTTCCCAGATTGCAGGCAAAAACAACCGGCGCCACTGCCGATGCGTCTCCATACATCTGTGCAAGGTCTCTCTGGACTTGCACGCCAGAATATGCCGTATACTTCATATCCTCATGGAGCTGCTTCTGGATCCTGTCTAGCAATTCTGCAAACGTCGGATTCCCTTCGCAGTCAATCTCCAGCAATAACAGTGTAGTGAAATCTGCTATCACGTCTTCCAATCCCTGCTGCTCTGTTTTCCGGTTAAACAATGGAATATTAATAAGGAAACGATGATTCCTGCTCCACCGTTCCAAAACCGTCGCATATGCAGTAAGAAGAACCATTGCCGGAGTTGTCTGGTATTCCTTTGCCCGTACTTGCAGATGAGCCCACTCTTCCTTGCCAATCCTTACAATCCTGCGGTTGAATACAGTCTTTGTCACTTCCTGCGGCCGTTTTGCCAGTGGCAGGCCTGGCCCTTTCGGCAAATGTTCCAAGCGTTTTTTCCAGTATCCTTCTGCATTGTTTCTCTCTTCCTTATCTTCCTCTTTTTGCCGTTCCAGATAAGAAGCAAAATTCCACCCTTTTGATTCTGCCGGAAGGCTTTCTCCGCGATAGGCAGCCGCCAAATCCCTCAATAAGATCTGCAAACTCTGTACATCGGCAACCAAAAGTGCCATATCCACGTGCATGCGTGCCCTATTTTCAGGAAAAAGCGTAAGCTCTATTCCTGCCACTTCGCCTTCCTCGATCTTTAGCTTCCGATGGGATAAACGTTCTCTGACAGATACTGCCATTACCTCTGCTTCCTCAGATGACATCCGTGAAAAATCATGAACCTTTATTTTTTCACAATACGGCTTATCCAGGATTTTCTGTGTCCCATCTTCCAAAAAGCAGGCACGCAGCATGGGATGATGATACTGCAGCACATTCCATGCTTTTTCCAGACGCTCCGGATCTATATTTCCCCCATCAAACTCTAAATACGCATGACAGTCTATTCCTCCAAGAGCCTGTTCTTCATCCCTGCCAACCCAATATGCATACTGTACGTCTGTTAAAGGAAACGGCTGTTTCATATCCTTTTCCGGCGTTATCTTAGATTCTTGCGCCCGTTTTTTGCCCGCTTTTTTCTTCATGCTGCGCTGGATCAGCGCCCACCAGCCTTCAAGGGTAGGATTTTCCATCAATGAACCGAATGAAACCTTAACCCCCTGTTTTCTCCACTGGTTTACCAGACGCATGATCGTCAGGGATGAAAGCCCAAGCTCCAGCAGATTTTCGGAATCCCCCAAATCTCTGGCTACCGGCAGCTTTTGTTTGATCTGTTCCTTTATCTCTATATATTCCATGATTCTGTCTCCTTCTATTTTTCCTGCGCCATCCGTTCTAATGCTTTCTTATCTATTTTTCCTACGCTGGTCAGCGGCCATGTCTCTACCCGTTCTATCTGATCCGGCATTTTATACGCCGCAATGCCTATTTCCCGCAGGAACCTGTGGATTTCCTGTAAATCAATCCCGGCTTCATCATCGGTCACAAGGAATGCACATATCCGGTTTCCAAGGGTTTCATCCGGAACGCCGACAACGGCTGCCTCTTTGATTTTCGAATGCCTGCAAAGGTAAGCTTCAATCTCTGAAGGCATGATCTTTTCTCCGGCGCGGTTAATCTGCTCTTTGATCCTCCCGCCCAAACGTAACCTTCCGTCTTTCGTCCACATAGCTTTATCGCCCGTCCGGTAAAATCCGTCCGGCGTAAAGCTCTTTTTATTCGCTTCCTCCGCCATATAATAACCATCAATCGTATACGGGCCTCTGGATAATAATTCCCCAAAAACTCCTTCCGGTACGGCCTTATCTTCTTCATCCACAATCTTCACTTCATCCGCAGGAGACACCGGAGTTCCCTGACATCTTGCGATCAGGGAACCTTCATCCTCCGGGCTAGTAAAGGACAGTAGCCCCTCCGCCGTACCAAATACCTGCATCAGTTTACACGGCCATTCTTCAATGATCTTATCCGCAAGGGAATCTTCCAGCATTGCGCCGCCCACCTGCAAAATCCGCAGGCTGGATATATCATAATTTTCATCCCATTCCAGCATTTCCATGCACACAGTAACCATAGCAGGAACCAATGCCGTTATCGTGACACCTTCCTCTGTAATTGCGTCAAGGATATCATCCGGGCTGGTCGCAGACGCAAGCACAACTTTTCCTCCCACGTCCAGCGTGCCTAAAAGCCCCGGGCAGCATAATGGGAAATTATGAGCTACCGGAAGAGACGCCAGATAAACGTCACTGCTATCCAAGCGGCATCTCTTCGCGGACATGCGGGCATTATACATATAATCCGTATGGGTGCGCGGAATCAGTTTCGGAACCCCTGTCGTCCCGCCGGACAGCAAAAGCACCGCCGTTTCATACCCATCCACAGCCGGAAATGCTCCATTTTCTCCACACGTTTCCGCAATCATTCCACTGATATCCCCGGATTCGCTATCTACAAATATATGCCGGATACATGAATATTTCTCTTTCATCGCATTTGCCATCGGCACATATGAAAATCCCAGATATTTCTCCACCACAATATAAGCGGCCGGCTTTGCCAGTTCAATAATTCCTTCCAGTTCCGCCTCCCTGTGGGCCGGCAGCATCATGATTGGCACCGCCCCAATCTTGGAAAGCGCAAAAAACACGATCACAAAAGAAATCCTATTCGGAAGCTGCACAAGCACTTTGTCTCCCTTTAAAATCCCTTTACGCAGAAAAGCTGCCGCAAGACAATCTGCTTTTTGCTTTAATTCCATATAACTGATCTCGTCTTCGCTGTCCGTGACCGCAGTTCTTTCTCCATATTTTTCCGCCCACTTATCAAGCTGCTCTCCAAAGCCGCATCGTTCCCATCCTTCCAGATGCTCGTATTTGCTCATATCCTTCTTATAACTCATTTGATTTGTCTCCTTTCTTATGCGCCGCCACATACGCAGCATATCCCTCAATCTTTACCGGATACAAATGCCATCCCTGGCCTTTCCTGCCTTTTTCTGTAATTTCCCCGTTTCTGACAGAGAAGAAATCCATTCCTCTTCCCAATCCAATACCGATCGCTTTTACATACGCTTCTTTCGCCGCCCAATACTGGAAAAACAGTTCCGGTCCCTCATTTATTACATCTTCCGCTTCTTCTGCCGTATAGAAATTCCCGGCTATCTCCCTGTAATCCGGGCATCCTGCCATTTCCTGCACATCCACTCCGATATCCATTCCGACAGCGAATCCCTCCAGTATGAATTCCCCCGAATGCGAAATATTAAAATTGACTGTCTGCTTTCCTGCGATTTCTTTATGATAAGGCTTACCCAGTTCATTGACAGAAAAATCAATCGTTTCCATATCTAAGTATCTTTTTAAGAGGATCCGCACGACAACCTTCCCGGCTATATAACGCATCCTGTCTTCAGGAAAACGGAATCTTCCGGCTTGCTCCAATTCCTGCCCACTCAGGATATATTCATGGTTCTTCCAGAAATCTGTCATTTCAGGCCAGCGGATACACCATATATGTATCTCATTTTCACGGATATAAAGTTTGTCTGCTGACAGAAATTCCTTTTCTCCGTATCGTTTAATCTCCATTTTTCATTCTCTAAAGCAGTCTCATGACCTCACTTATTACTTCGTCTTCACAATCCCGCAGATAAAAATGTCCTCCCGGAAATATCCGGTAGTTAAAATCATTGTCCGTATACTTTCCCCATTCCAAGATCGCACTCTCATCCGCTTCTCCGTCCTTTTCTCCGCCAAATGCAGCGATAGGCGTATGCAGCACTATTCCCGCCTTGTCATAATACGTTTCATCCATGGTAAAATCTGCCCGCAGCATAGGCAGAAAGAAATCCAGCAATTCCTGGTTCTCCAGTACCTCCTTGGGCGTCCCTTCAAATCTCCCCAGTTCCCTCTTAAACTCTTCATCCGGAAGATGATAGATTGGATTTGGCTCCGGAATACTAGGAACCCGGCTGCCGGAAATAAACAGGCATTTTGCAGTATATCCCGCTGCCTCCAACCGTTTTTCCAGCTCATAGGCGATCTTCCCACCCATACTGTGTCCCCATAAGGCATACGGTCCGTACACAACCTTTCTTACAGCCTCTTCCAGGTCATCTAACATAACCGACATATCTATATACGGTTTCTCCATGATCTGTTCTTCCCTTCCCGGAAGCTGAACTGGGCATACCGTTACTTTCCCCTGCATCTTTTTCGCCCACTGGTTATAAGCAGAAGCACCGCCTCCTGCAAACGGCAGGCAGAACAAGGTTATTTTCTCTTTGTTGATATTTTCTGTATTTTTTATCAATTTCAAATTCACTTTTATATTCCTCTTGTATCATGTTCTTTTTGTTCTGTTTATCATCCTTTTGCAATACGCTTTTCCCAGGTATTTCTTATTCCTATCATGGATTAGTTCACTCTAACTCTTTATCAAAAAAAATTTTGGTCCATCCTAATATTAAACCAGACGCCAAAACAATATGCGCTACCATAATCCCGTTTACGATCAGGGAATATCCAATCACAGAAAAAACACCTGCTATCGCGCATTCAATAACTAAAATTACCCTCGCGCGCATCCCATAAACTTTTTTCTCTTTCGCATCCAACTTCTTGCTGCTGGCATCTACCGGCGCCATGATAAATATAACGCCAACCGCGACAAACCATATGATCCGCATTTGCCATATTACAGCCGGAGCAGACGCCAGATACAGACTGCATAGAAGGACAAGGATACCGGAAACAGCCATGCAGCCCCCTGCCTTTTCCAAATGAATCCCTCCGGCATACTGCCTTAAAACAGTAAAGGGCAATAAAAAGACTATCATCTCCATCCAATTCCCCGTTATGATGCCAAGTATGACGATGATAAGGTATATTACCACCCTGCCCAGCAGTACGCCGTAAGCATATTCATACAGCCTGCGGTCTTTCTCTTCAAGAATCCCATTCCTGCTTTGTAGTTCAAAAAGCCGACCAGCCATTTTTTTCCACACTAGAATTTCCTCATTTTCTTAACTTCTTCCGGCTCATCTTCCTGATAGTACAGCCAGTTGCACGCCAGATTTGCCGTATACGCCGTCAAGCAGAGTGCAAGACAGTTTACAGCTCCAAGCAGTTTGATTCCCAGGTTTTTTCTGATTATTTTTTTCATAGTTACAAAGCCTCCTTTTTTCCGAAAGTTTACACAAAAATCGCCCTCTTTTCAATTACCGTGGCAAAAACGGTAACTTTTTGGGCGATTTTTGCACATCTTTATTTTATTGTAAAGATAAGCTTAACAGAGAACTCCCGTTCTCCGGCCTCCACTCTCATAATTCCCGCATACTTTTTAACCAGTTTTCCCACCGTATGCAGTCCGATCCCGTGACTGTCTGCATCTCTTTTGGTGCTTATGTACCGGTCCTTGTCCTTTAACAGTGGAACAACATACCCGTTGCAAAATTCCATAACAAGGAAATGTTCCTCATTTCCCATATACATCCTGCATTCCACATATCGGCCATCTTTTGTCTTTTCTGCCGCTTCCAGTGCGTTATCCAAAAGATTACCTACGATTGAGATCATATCCAGTTCTTCCAGAAAGTCCAGCCTGAGATCATTACCCAGAGTAATCTTATAGGAAATATTTTTAGATTCCGCAAGGAATTTCCTTTCGCACAGGATGCTGTTCAAGATCGGGTGTTCGCAATACACACCTTTTTGAAGGCTCTGAATCCGGACACCTAAATGTTCCATAATCTCCTTAACCTCTTGATTTTCTCCTTCTTCCATCAAACCGGCTACTGTACAAATGAATTTATTTATATCGTGTAAGAATGCCCTGTTATCCTCATTGACCTTATTCATATACTGTAAATTAGCAATCTCCGCCCTGCTTTTCTGGTAAAGCCGGTCCATCTTCTTCACTTCTTCTGATTTCTCTACAAACCGGTCAAACACTGAGAAAATGAAGATATTCGTCAATAGCAGCAGCGAAGCTCCTACCGGAACCATAACCCTGTTCATTCCTTCAAAAGAAATATTTGAATAAAACACACATCCTAATATAATGATCGTAGCGGTTGGCAGCATGAGCAGCACAGTAAAAGTTTTATTCTCAATCGTCAGATAATCCCTTTTTCTCGTTACCTGATTAATGCATTTAATAAACAGAAATGTCATGGTACTCATCAGTAGTAGCGCTAATGTTTTTTCTATTTCCGTCCCAAAACCCTCAGATGCACCAGTCACGCCATACGCATTCGTAAGCGTTGCAAAGAGAAATTCAGGAATAATTGCCAGCACATAATAGCAGCATACTATAACCAGCTTCTTCCATATATTTCCCCGGAACACAACCATTGACACAATCATATACGTTACCGGAATCATTACCATATTAAATATTGAGGATTCCAAGTGGTTGATTCCGAGCATTATCAGCGCTACGACAAAATATACGAGAAATTTTCCCCAAAAGTTTTCTCTTCTGTATGGAAGCATGTTCTTTTCCAGATCTTCCAACAGATACATCTGAAGAAGGCAGATCAAAAAATCTCTTACTATCATACCATGCCGTTCCTTTCCCCAAGAAACATGATCAGAGCGTCAGCAAACTGACCTTTTCTCGACCTTGAAACATTCAATTGGATTCCCATCTGTAGCAGCGCCACATTCTTTTCCAATCCTTCCACTTTCGCCAGATTTACAATATAACTGTTATGTGCATACTCAAATCCCCTTCCGGCCAGACGTTCATATAAATCGCCTAAAGATTCCTTACAATGTATCTCATCTATCTCCCCCTGCCTAGCAACGTATATAGAGCAACCCCTTTTCGCCAGACAGATATATAAAATGTCTTCCGTATAGATACGAATTACTCTTCCCGCTGATGTAACCGTCACGGAAGAATCTCCACAGTGCAATTTTACTTTTGATAAAATCGCAGGGATTTCCCTTTTCAGACTTCTGTCATGCAAGTCTTTCATAATATACCGGAACGGCTGCCCAATATTGATGCTGTCTGAAGTCGGCTCAAAGTATCCGGAGCAGAACACCAATATCGCTGCTTCATTATATTCCCTCAGCTTCAGTACTGTTTTATTTCCATCCAATCCAGGCATACGCATATCCATAAAAATCAGATCATGCAAAATATCCGCATCTTCCAATAATTCTTTTCCTGATTCATATTCATAAAACCGTATCTCATTCGAAGACAGAATCCCTTCCGTTTCTATGACCGTCTTTATTTTCTCCCTGTATTCTTTATCATCGTCGCAAATTGCTATTTTACACATATTCATCCTCCAGTGTTAGTTTCTTCTAACCCTTTCCCATAAAAAAACCATCTTGCAGAATCTGAATCCTAAGATTATTTACCTGTTCCTATAACTCCGGTTCCAAATCTGCAAAGATGGGATCTTCAAAAAATTCCTGTATTGTAATATCCAATCCATCGCATATCTTTTTAATTGTAACTACGCCAGCATTCCTGCTTTGTCCATACAAAATATTTTTCAGTGTTGAAGGCGGGACGCCTGAGCGCACCGCCGCTTCATTCACTGTGATATCTTTCTGCTTAATCAGATCGTTTAACCGATATATGACCGCTGTTTTTATATCCACGGTATCGACCACCTTTTTTTCTTCTATTTTATATAAATCGGCTTTAAAAGGTCGCCCATATATAGTCTTTTTGATCTATGCACGATATTTTTTTAACAGTTTTTCTTATTCTAGCAGAAATCCGCTAAATTTCTATATTTTATTAGATACATGAAACCCTGTGAGAACATTTCTGATCCTACGCAGGGTTTTCCACTTTGTTATAAAATTTTTATATTTTGCAGTATGCTGGATCGGGGTTATCATTCAACTTTCCTTCTGCTGCCGATTGTAAAAACATATTTTTACGAATAAATATTCAGCAGTTCTTCCGGAGAAAGCAGTGTAATCCAAAAGGAAAGAAAATCCTTTTTATTCCTTGTCACAATCGCATCACACTGATTCTCCTTCGTACAAGTTGCAAGTAGGCAGTCTTCAAAATCAGATACTCTCTGCAAATAAGCAGGCAGCACATCTTCGTTCGTCACTGTCAGCACTTTTGCTATGTCCAAAACGGAGCCAAGTGCCTTTCTATAAATTTATACCGTTCTTACATCCCGATCAGCTCCTCTCTCCAGCTCATCTTTTCCCTGCTTTTCTTGGATTTTTCTCTTATTGATTTCCAGTCGTTCATGAATAGATGGCTTCTTTGCCTTCGTAGTTGCTTTATTCTTTTCTGTTTGCATACTCGAAACTACCTTTTTCACAGCTTTGTCATTATCCCCTTTTGTCACATTCGCTGCTCTTGACGCTTCTACTCTGCTGTCCTGCTTTTCTGCAACCTGCCGTTCCTGCTTTTCCTGCACACTTTTTTCTTCCAGACTGCAAAAGCTCTGCAAATATGGCAGCACATGGTTCTGCATATCGGTCAGATCTTCCATACACTTCTGAAACTCTTCATTTCCCTTGTTTTTCAGATAACCAATCCAGCTTTCATCCGTAAGTTTCAGTTCATTTTGGAGTTTCAGCTGACTTAAAATACCGCCATTTCCTGTTCCAATATCTATTTTCCCTTTGAAATGTTGCATCATTTTATCGCCTTTTTCCGCATAATATATAGTAAAAAACATCTGGGCTGTTACCATCGGCTCATCCGTCCTCGGATTACGGTCTGCGTACCATTCCTTATCCTTCTGTGCAGTACGGGAATCCAGATCTGAGAGCTTCTGACAGCGTGGTTCCATCAGCTCTCGCTTTTCACAGTAATTCACATACACCATCGGCTCTGTTTCTTTGGATATATCTGGTTCGTAGGATTTCAGCCGTTCCAGCAAAACACCTGCCCACACGGACTGCTCACAGTCTTCTTCAATCACATCCTTCAGAAAGGAAATATAAGAACCAACATTTCCACTTTGCAGATCCAGCATGACTTCCTGTATGGTATCCTGCCCTGGCTCTACATGGTCCCGATAGTCATACGGATCGAAGTCTTCCGCAATCTCATCCAATGCTGCTGCCAGTTCTTCTGTTGTCATTTTTTTCGGATACATTGCCTCACGCACATCCTGAATCGGGATATATTTATAATCAGGCAATGCTTTATGAATCTTCTCCAAACCTTCACGCACCACCGGCTGATCTTTTAAAAACCGCACATTATCCAAGAAGTCGCCGTGTATCGTTGTTCCCATTACAATTAACAGTTCTGTTTCATCAAACAAGCTATCCTCCGGATCACGATAAATAATCCCCATTCCACTGCCTTTATAAGCGTTTTCCGGATCTTCTCTGTACTTCTCATAGATTGCTGCGATTTCTTTCACATCTGTGCTTTTCTCATAAGCTCCCATATCATGAATTTCATCACATTCTGCAGCATAATATTCCAGATAAGCTTCTTTCTTAGGCGGCATATTATTGAGTACATTATCAATCATGTTATAATTGGCCTCTTCCAGTTCCTCCACCTTTGCCAATGGCTTATATTCGCCCTGGCTTTTCTGAATCTCTGCCATTACAACTTCATCCATTTCTTCTACTTTCTCCATCAACCGATCATAATCTCCACGGATGCGTTCTCCAGTCCAGCCTTCGTCTTCCAAAAGTTCCTCCGCCGCTTCTTCAATAGAAATTTCATCATTCTCATAAACGCCACCATCCATCAAGCGGAAATCTTCATCGTAAAAGGAATAATCATATCCTTCTTCTGTTCTCTGAATAGCAAAGTAACGTTCTCCTACCTCATATGCCAGTTCACTAAGGACCTGTTCTTCCAGATTCAGGAAAGAATCTAGCTGTTCAAAACTGATACTGTCTACAAAATGAGCAGTTACTTTTTCCCCGTCATTCAGAACTACGATATCACTGACAGACAGGGAATGCCCACGGAAATCTTCCGGTCTATCAATGTTGAATCTTTCAAAAATATCATCCAGTGACATATTTCCTGATAATTCACCAACATAGACCAGCTTGTAATCTTCTTTTTTTATCTTCATACCATGACTTTCAATAAAACTCATATTCATAAAAGCATAGTTTTCGCCCGGTGAATCATCCCGGATCTGATAAATACCAAATACCCTTCTTGTTCCTAACAACAGGTTTGCTTCTTTCAATGACTGAATCTGTGGATATTTCTGCATTTCCCATTCCAGGTTACGGAAACGCTCCAGTTCTGTCATAGACATCTGATAATGCTCTGGTCCTCGTTCAATTTCCATACGTTCTGTGACATACATCGGTGATGAAAAATTAGTGATCAGATAGATATCTGCTCCTGCATCGTATAATTTCAGTGCTTCTTCCTGCTCAATGACACTCATAGGCTCCTGAAATGCTCCTAAATTTTCTTCTGCATAATCTAGGTTGTTATCCTTTATCCGTTCCCACATCTGCAATTCCATTCCAAACAAACCGTCGTGTGCCTGTATCATTTCTTTACTCGCATATTCACCTTTACTGCCATCACTTCCAAGGCAATAAATCTTAGAACCCATTCTGTGATAATCCAAGGCTGCTTCTTTTCTAAGTGGCACCATATCTTCTGCTGTATATCCATAGTCACGTAATTCCAGCTTACCTATGGTTGGATCCAGCAGTTCTTGAATATCCATTCTTGCGTCATCCAGCAAATCCTCTACACCTTCTTGATCTGCCTGACTCACTGCATCTGCCAGATTTCTTACCAAATTCCTAACTTTCTCTTCCTCGCCGATCAGATTCGCATATTCAAAAATCTGTTCTTTTACATCTGTTGAAAATTCTATATCTCTACGCTCTGCCTGAGCAATCCGTTCCTGCGTATATTCCTGCATTTTCTGCGTTTCTTTTCCTGTTATCATACTTCTCGCCATTCAAATTCCTCCTGTGTTCTAAAAAATGGCATAACAGGCAGAACCTTCTTCTACCAAATTATGCCATCTTTCCTGTTTATTTATTCCAGACCGAAGTCCCGTTTTCTGTTTTCCTTGCCAGTTTCACTTTCCCGCTGACTCTTTTCTTTATAAATCTGCAGTTTTTCATGGATAGAACCACGTGTCGGTCTTTCTTCTTTCTCATCTGATTCAGACACCTCTGTTTCTGCATCTTCCCGTTCATCCATATTGAGCAATGCATTTAATTCTGACAGTCGCTCCAGTTTCTGGTTCAACTCCTCTTCTTTTGGAAATGGCTTTCCAACCTCTTCTTTTGCATTTGCAAGCTGTTCATATACTGTTTCCAGTCTTTGTTGTGCTTCTGAAAGCTTCTCTGGATAACTGTCCAACAGATTGTTGATACGAGTAATATTTCCAAGTGCATCTGCTCCAAGATGAACTTTCGAGACAGCCTCATGTTTGACAGATAGAATAAATTCTTTACTCCATCCATCAAACTGAATCCTCATATTGAATCCCTGATAGTTTCCGATATCCATCGCAGCATCTACAGCTTTAATATCTTTACATACCGCCAGAAGTGCTGCTCCTGCCTCTTTCTTTTCTGTGAACTCTTTGCCGCCAATCTCCATAGTAAACTGCTCTGGATCTGTGATTTTATGCTCTGAGTAATGAGCGATGTCTGCCTTGTAGCTGTCAATGATTTCTGTCAGTTTTGCAATCTGTTGTGGAAAATTCCTTGCAATATCATCTTCCAGGCGGTACTGGTTATTCATGTGGTTGGCTTTTAAAAGTTTTAATTTTGCCACATCAACATCCAATGCCATCTTCTCTTTTACTGCTGGATTTCCGGTTGCAAGAGCTTTGACCTCTGCATAGGAAAGTGCCGCTTCGTCCACATCTTCACAGCTTCGCACAGGTGCTTTGCTGGTCATAATCTGAGAAATGAATTTCTGCTTGTTCTCAACCAACTGCCACATGTAGCTGTCAAATGTGGATTCAGTTACATACCGGAAGATATGAACCTTTTTATTATGATTTCCCTGACGGATAATACGCCCTTCCCTCTGTTCCAAATCAGATGGTTTCCAGCCAATATCCAGATGGTGCAACGCAATCAGACGGTCCTGCACGTTGGTCCCGGCACCCATCTTTGCTGTTGAGCCAATCAAAAAACGAACCTGCCCGGATTTCACTTTTCCAAACAGCTCCGTCTTCTTTGCTTCTGTATTTGCATCATGAATAAAAGCAATCTCTTTTTCCGGTACACCTTTCGCTATCAGTTTCTGCTTCAAGTCATCATAAACATTGAAACTGCCATCACCTTTCGGTGTGCTCAAGTCACAGAAAATCAATTGTGCAGATTTCTGTGCTGCCGTGTCTTTCCAGATCTCATAACTTTTCTCTGCACAGACTGATATTTTGCTTTCTGGATTATCTGGCAATAATTCGTTCACCAAACGCTGATCCAATGCCAATTTTCTTCCATCATTGGTAATTTTCAGCATATTATCAACCGAAGCATCTACCCCTCCGTTTCTGACAACTTCTGCACGTTCCCCCAGACTTTCTACGATTTCTTTCTGCTGTTCCGTTGGTTTCAGCACCACTGTTTCATATTCCGCCTCTGGCACAGGAAGCTTTAACTGATCGGAAGTCTTGATATCTGCAATCTCCTTAAACATATTCATCAGTTCCGGAATATTATAAAATCTTGCAAATCTTGACTTTGCACGGTAGCCTGTTCCTTCTGGTGCAAGCTCAATGCTCGTGACTACCTCGCCAAAGGTGGAGGCCCAGGAATCAAACAGTCCAAGTCCCATATTTTGTAATTTGCTGTTCTGCAGATACCTCTGCATAACATATAATTCCGTCATGCTGTTGCTAATCGGTGTGCCCGTAGCAAAGGTAATGCCTTTTCCTCCGGTAATCTCATCCAGATACTGACATTTATTAAACATATCCGCCGACTTCTGTGCTTCATTCTGTGCAATCCCGGCTACATTTCTCATTTTTGTATAAAGAAATGCGTTTTTATAACTGTGTGCTTCATCTACATATAAATGATCCACTCCCAGTTCTTCAAACGTAACTACCTGATCTTTTTTCTCTTTCTGATTCAGTTTCTCCAGCCTTGTCTGCAATGTTTTTCTTGTCTTTTCAATCTGTTTGACGGTATAACGTCCACCATCCTGTTCATACCTTGCACTCTGGATTGCCATTTCCAGATCATCAATCTGCCTCTGAAGCATGGCTTCCTGTTTCTCATCAGAGATTGGAATACGCTCAAACTGGGAATGACCAATAATAACAGCATCGTAATTTCCCATAGCGATTCTGGCACAGAACTTCTTTCGGTTTGCCGGTTCAAAGTCTTTCTTGGTTGCTACCAAAATATTTGCTCCTGGATATAACTGCAGGAACTCCGCTCCCCACTGCTCTGTCAAATGGTTTGGCACAACAAAGAGATTCTTTTGTGATAATCCCAGACGTTTGCTCTCCATTGCCGCCGCTACCATTTCGTAAGTCTTCCCAGCTCCTACTACATGTGCCAGAAGCACATTATCACCGTATAACTGATGTGCGACTGCATTTTTCTGATGCGGACGAAGCTCTATTTCCGGATTCATTCCTGGAAAACTCAAGTGACTACCATCATATTCACGGGGACGGATACTATTGAAACGCTCATTGTACACGCTTACCAGCCTTTCTCTCCTCTGCTGATCCTTAAAAATCCAATCTTGGAATGCAGCCTTCAAGGCATCCTGCTTTTGTGATGCCAACATAGTTTCTTTTTTATTCAAAACTCGCACTTCATCCCCATTGTCATTTACGACTTTATCATAGATTCTAACATCTTTTAGATTCAAGGTATCTTCCAGAATCCGGTAGGCATTTGCTCTCTCCGTTCCATACGTTGCATAAGCAAACGCATTTCTTGGACTGTCGGCGTTCTTTCCTGTAATCCTCCACTCACCATTTACCTCAGAGAATTTTACCTGTATTTCCTTCTGTGCAAGATACCTCGGCGTATGAAGCAGTTCCACCATAAAATCCTGATAATCCGAAGGTTCAATCCAGGTGGCTCCAATACGCACTTCAATCTCCGACGCTTCCAGATCTCTTGGCTGAACTGCCTCCAATGCACGCACATTCGGTGTGAATTCCGGATGATTCTCTGCAAAAGTTCTCGCTGTATTTAATTTATCTCTGACGTTTCCAGACAGATATTCATCTCCGCTTTCCCACTGGTCTGTCAGTGGATTTTTGAAGATAACTCCAACCAGCTCTTCTGTGATTTTCTCTTCGGTCTTTCCGGTCAACTGTGCCATATATGGAAGATCTATTTTAGCCTTTTCATTTAGGGACAGAGCAAGTGCTTCTGTGGCTGTCTCCACACTTGTCACAGCGACCGCCTTTTTAATGGTTCGTTTGGTGAACATGTCCGCTTTCCGCTTCAATGTTCCATCTTCATTCAAGTCTTCCAGGGAACACAGCAGACAATAAGAAGAGTCATCAGAAAATGCACGTTTGTTAGCATTACTTCCAATAACTCCATACTTTGCTGTGTAGGTATCATACACCTGATTCAGTTTTTTCTGCTGTTTCTGGATTTCTTCGTCTGTGACAAATTCTTCCATCTGCATGGCGATCAGTTCACGAACGGTATCACGGATTGCAACCATGCCTTTTACACGTTCTGCAGTGACTGCAGGCATTTTCACCTGATTCATCAAAGAATTGACACGGTAATATACCTGATCATCTACCACCGTATAGCTGTAATTTCGGACATTCGGATCTGCCGGAATACTCTCTGGCATCTCATCCAGTTCTGCCTCTATATCTACTGCCGCTACCATGCTTCCTCTGATGTGTTTTACAGCTTCTTGTAACTGTAATTCCAGATCAGCTCCTTCCATTGGAGCACAGGTTGTTTCCATACCATACGGACCGGACACTTCTTTCATCTCACCAAGAATCAATCCCGGATGCTGAACAAAATACTTGTTAATGGTAATCCCATTTGCATCACTCTCCAAATTCACCCAGTCTGGCATCTCTTTTGTGAAACTCTCACGCTTCTGGAAAAACAAAATATCAGCACTGACTTCTGTTCCTGCATTTGCCTTAAAAGCTGTGTTCGGCAGTCGGATAGCCCCCAGCAGGTCTGCACGCTCTGCCAAATATTTCCGGACTTCCGGTGATTCCTTGTCCATAGTTCCCTTTGTTGTGATCAACGCAGCTACACCACCTGGACGTAACTGATCTATAGTCTTGGCAAGAAAGTAATCATGAATCATAAAATTGTAGCGGTCATATTGACGGTCATTGACCTTATATGCACCGAATGGCACATTTCCGATTGCCACGTCAAAGAAATCATTGGGATAATCCGTCTTCTCAAAGCCTTTGATCTGGATATTGGCATCTGGATAGAGAAGTTTAGCAATTCTGCCACTGATGCTGTCCAGTTCCACTCCATAGAGTTTGGACTGGTTTAGATTCTCTGGAAGCTTTCCAAAGAAGTTCCCGACTCCCATAGATGGCTCCAGGATATTTCCCTTTGTAAATCCCAGATTCTCCAACACCTGATACATACTTTCAATCACAATCGGCTGTGTATAATGAGCATTTAATGTGGAAGCTCTGGCTGCAGCATATTCTTCCGGTGTAAGGACGGTCTTTAATTCCAAATATTCTGTCTCCCATGCAGATTTTGTCTCATCAAATGCATCTGCAAGACCTCCCCAGCCGACGTACCTGGATAAGATTTCCTGTTCCTCTGGTGTCGCATTGCGGTTCTCATCCTCACATTTTTTTAACAGCTGAATAGCCATAATATTGGCTCGGAATTTCTCCTTCGGTGTTCCCTGTCCAAGTTCATCATCTGTGATATGGAAGTTCGTTGCTGGAATCAGTTCTGCTATTCCGTTAATCTCTTCCAATGATTCTTTTTCTTCCAATACCTCAGCTTCTCCCGACAGTTCTTTTTCTTTTTTATCATAATCTGTCCACACACGTTTAGAAATAGCAGTAAAATAGGAAGACTCTTCCTCCATGATTTCTTCCTTGATTTCCCGTAATTTATCTAAGGTATCCGCATTTACTGTTTTGTTGTGATAATGATAATAAAGTACTTCTTGTCCAAGTTTTACATCCAGACGTTCCAATTCTTGTGTTGACATTCGCTCCCAAATATCATCTTTTTCCGTATGAATCGTGAAACCTTCTCCATCATCATGATATTCTAATGTGTATTGAAGTCGATTCTCTTCTCCCTTAACTTTGCAAGCAAAATCATAGATTTTTGTTCTGGTACCGGACATATATTCTGAATCAACTAGTCGCAGATCCGTTATATCTTCCGCTGTAAAAGAATCCTGTTCCAGCTGTTCTCCTAACATCTGCTGTGCTTCTTCCAGGTCTGCCAGTCTTTGTGCTTCCTGTCGTTCTTCGTACTTTTCCATTTCTTCCGGTGACAAATAATCATCTGTGCGGATTAACTGGCGAACACGTTCTGCAACCTTGTTCCACTTTAATAAAACTTCTACCTCTGGACTGCCAATTTTCCCTTTTGCAAGTTTTAATCCTTTTGCATCATGGGATGCGTCGGAAGCATCTGCTCCTGGTATTCCGGGTGAGGAACCACCTGTTCCATACTCATTTTTCAGGAACTCAGCTGCATCTTTCATATCATGATGTTCCATGAAATACTCATAGATTCGGTTACGTCCTCCTGCAGTAATGCCGCCTCTTCTTAACACTGCGTCAATTTCATCCTGTGTGATAAAGGATAGTGCCGGACGTTCGACCGTAAATTTCTGGTCTACCCAGGAACGCTCCCTCTGAAGATCCTGAAAGCGTTGGAAATATTCCGGATTATGCTGAATCTCCCAGCGGTGATAATCTCCCGGATTCTCATCCATATATTTCTGCAGCCATTCAAAACGATAGACAATCGCATCTGCTTCCTCTTGATCTGTCCATGCTCCACTCACTACATCCTGCCAGTCTGAATATGATTGTTTCTTTTCCCAGTTTCTGCAAGTATCCCGAAAATGAAGTGCAAGAAGATTGGTCATTTCTTCCTGCTCCTGTTCAATGGCATTATTGGAAATCAAATTATCCACGTAATTTCCATCCTCATACATATCCCGAATTCTGTTCGCTGCTTCTTCCCACGTAACCATGCGGTCAAAGTTTCTTCTGGCAGAGTCCCCTCGCCGGATACGGATACCATCATTGTCATACCAGATACTGATTTTCTGACCATCTATGGTAAATCCTTTGCCACCAGTTCCATATTCATCTTTCAGAAAACTCCGCATTTCTTCATTATCCAGACCTTCAATCAGTCTTGCTGTAATATGAAACAGTGTATTTTTCTGTCCGCTTCCCGTGCGGAGAATATCATTTACCACTTCATCGGAAATAAGAAAAGCGGCTGGCTGTTCCAATGCAGCTGCCGCTTTCCTTATTTCTCCTAACTGTTCCTCTTCTGTTGGGAACAGACTTAACTGTAAATAATCTCCTGAATCACCAGCTCCTCTGCCTGTGCCTTGATCTGGTTCATGTGTCTGGTCCATGCCATCCCGTCTGCCATTTTGTCCGGTGCCGGATCTTTCTCCAGAAGTTCGTTCATCAGGTCGTCTACTCTCTGTCTTGCCTGGCTGTCGATCTCCATCAGATGACTGTCCAGACGGTTCTGCAGTGTCAGAATGTTGAACCTGGCTACCTTGTGATTTCTCAGATACTCTTTCCGCATCATTCCGTACTTGCCGATGGTTCCTCTCGTCTCTTCCAGGCTGATATCTGGAATCTGATACTCTCCGTTCTGGCTGTAACTGATCTCTCTCATAGTCTGTTTCCTCCTTTTTTTCTTCTCTATCTTCTGTGTTATCTGTATTACTTTCACGCATTAACGTGTTAAATTCATTATAGACTACTTCTTTTTCTTTTGCAACCGTTTTCAGGTCATTTTCCAGATTATTCAGCACATATCGTCCAATCTGCATCAGGACTGGTCTGCTGATCTCATTGACTGCACTTCCCAGATGTCCTAATACTATCAGCTGATTAAAGTCCGTAATATGCCGAAAATCCTCTGCATCCAGATATTCCTGTGCATCCAGTCCACACCGGTTTAGTAATACATACCAGACACTATTGGTCATCAGTTCCCGAAATTCGACTTCCTGATTCTGTTCGTCCAGTTCTTCCAGAAATGTCCCTGTTACGTCCAGTCTCAGTTCTTCCAATGCATCTGGAAGCCATTCTTGCATACTCTCCTTCGCTGCCTGATGCAGACTTTCAGCAAGTCCTCCTTCTGTATCTTCCAGTGATAACTGCTCCTGCAGATAATCTGCCACCAGCTGTTCTCCTTCCACCGGAAGATTCCATAACTGAGGATCCTTTCCAAGATTCCGCACTTTATAAGTGTCCTGCACATCAAATACATACCGAAGTTTCGTTTTCGGTCCGGAAGTATTGTCAATCAAGGCAATCCCTTTGGATCCCTTTTTGATCCAGCGGTACATCTTCTGATTCCAAATTTCCATGGATGCTACGGCAGTTGCTTCCGGTCGCTGTGCATAAATTAAAAGCTGTTCTGGAAAAGTGTATTTGTACAGTCTGGATGCAGTGTTTAGGAACCGCATCCATTCCTGCGGACTGGCAGCTACATCTTTTGCCACCTCTTCCGTCAGCTGTTCCATTGCATATAATTTATTTGCCATGCGCTACTCCTTTTCATAAAATCAGGGACTGCTTAGCACAGTCCCCTTAAAATCATCGTTGTTACTCTTTATAATGCTGTGGCAAGCTCTTTTGACTTATTCTTTGGCACTTTGTCTCCCTCTTTTGCCTTGATTTCTGCCTTGGCTTTTTCCAGTCTTCCATGGATTCCACCTTTTACTTCCACTTTTTCGGCTGCTTTTTCTTTCTCCAAACGAGCTTCCCTACGCTCAGCATTTTCCATTACTGCGGTCTTTTTATCACAGAACTGAACCTTATCCGAAAGCTGTTCCTGTCTTTCCACCTGTGTCTCATTGACTTCCTGTACCATCGCATTTAATTCCGGAACCTGAAAAATGCCGTTATCAGGAAGAATCAGCACTTCATGAATGGAAGATGGGATGACAAAGTAATCACTTCCCAGGCATTCCCCAATCTGTTTACGAATATCTTCCTGCAGTAACAGGGAAGCTCCATTCATCTTAGCTTTGTTTGTCAGACAGAACATTGGGTTTTCCATGGCTTCCATATCCATTTTTTCATTCAGCAGGTTTTCTGGTTCTTCACCAAAAATCATAGATTTGATAATCTCATTCATATCCATAAGTGTGACACCACGTTTTCGGTCTGCCACCATCGCATTCGCTTGAATCTGTTCGGCAGATACTCCCCACTCGTTCATCAGAGAAACAGTTACCGGAATACTGCTGATCCCTTCTCCATTTTCCTCCAGATTTACTGCATAATAAGCTGCAAAATCTCCGTGTTCTGTGACTACTTTATCTGCAAGAAGATCGGTATTCCATTCCTTATCACAAATTCTCATCTGTAATTTGTCCTTCATCTTTTCATAATCCAGAATATCCGTAACTCCCATATCAAAAAATTCTGCTTTTCCCTGTGCCTCAATACGCATATCAGCCACATCGCCAACACAAGAGTCTACATCTTTTCCATGGATATATTCCTGGTAGAGGGAATCCAGATAGACTGTCGGTACGATTCTCTGATCTCCGTTTGGAATCGTAATACCTGTCAACTTCAACCCGTTGTTTTTTTCTACTTCCTGCAGTTTAATTTCTGCGTCCTTGTAAGACTCTGGCAGATACTCCTTTACATTGTCTTTGACATATTCATAAAATTCTTTTCTGTTCATCATACGCTTTTACCCCTTTCTGATCATGTGATGGTTCATTCTTTTTCTGCTGATCATCTGCTCGGCTTTCTTCTGATAAGCCATCATTCTCTTTAAAGTTTTCTCCTGGTTTTTTCGTGCTTCCTGTCTTTTTTCCATTGCTTTCATCATAGTTTTCTATTCCTTTCTGTGATTTTTTTGTATGAAAAAGGGAGCCTCACATAGAAGCTCCCAATCATAACCATTGATTTTGGTTTCCTTATTTGCTTTTCCTTTTTCTGCTGATATAAAGTCCTGCCATACCTCCTGTGGAAGTTACAAGAAGTAGGATCGGCAGCCAGATATTCGTGCTGTCACCTGTTTTCGGTGCATTTGATATCTTTGTCTCTTCATGGGACTGTGGTGTATCCGGTGTGTTCGGTGTTTCTGGAACTTCCGGTTTCTCGTTTGTCAGATTGAAAGTGACTTCCACGACCGGTGTACTGTCATCTGCATAGGCAAACGTCACTTCATGCTTGCTCTGATCCAGTGTGTATCCGTCCAGTGTCTTTGTTTCCACCAGATAATACTTGATCGCCGCATCATATTTGCCGTTCTTAAATGTGGCAATCTCATACAGCTTACTTTCCGCATGACCTGCAGCATCTGTCTTTAAGGTTTCCAGAACTTTTCCCTTACTGTCACGGAGTTCAAATTCTACCCCTTTCAGTGGTTCTCCTGACGATTTATCTGTCTTATTGAGAATCACTTTTCCCTTGGCAGTATCATCTTTCATAGCCACTTTCTGGATTTCTCCGGTGTCTTTCACCTCAAACGTCACATCGGCTGTCAGAAGATATCCTTTCGGTGCCTGCTCTTCACGTAAGGTATATTTACCGATTGGCAGTTTTTCGATATAGTGTGCTTCCTCTGTGGAAGTCCAGCTCTCTACTACCTGATCATCCTTATCGAGAATCGTCAGTTTCGCACCCGGAATCTCAGTTTCTCCTGTGATATCCGTCTTACTGATCTCTACTTTTGTCACATCATCTTTCATATCATGCTTCTGAACCTCTGCTATATTCTCTACTGTAAAGGTAATACTTTCTGCAGTAACATATCCATCTGCCGGTTTTGTCTCTGTCATGGTGTATTTCTTACCAACAACCAGTTCTTTGATCACATGGGATTCTTCCGTAGAAGTCCATTCATCTACTGTATTGCCATCTGAATCCGTTACTTTCAGGTGTGCACCTGGAAGTTCTTTACCTGTTGTCAGGTCTGTTTTGGACAACTCCACTGTGGTTGGCTGATTTTCAAAAGTAAAGTCGTAGCTTACTTCTGCCTGGTCTTCTCCGGCATATTCAAAGGTAAACTCCTGTACTTCATCTGTTGTAACAAATCCGTCCGGTGCAAAGATCTCTTTCACATAGTATTTTCCGTCTATCGGAAGATCTGCCGTAAAAGTAATCTGTCCTTTTTCATCCGTTACTCGCTGCTCGATCAGACTTTCCTTCTCAAGGAGTACCTCACCCTTTGCATTTTTGATATCTTCACTGGTATAAAGACCGAAGACACCACCTGCAAGAACACGTTCTGTATCTTTTTCTTTCTTCAGAACCGTAACCTTTACTTTCTGACGGGCATTCTGCCATTTCTCATCATAAGTGATAACTGGTGTATCCTGATCACGATAGGAAAGGTCAACATATCTCGGCTCTTTGTCCAGCACATAACCATGGGCTGTTTTTACTTCCTTCACATAGTACTTGCCAGCCGGGAGATCTCCCATCTGTGCAATACCATTAGAATCTGTGGTAATGGTTCCCACTTTTTCATCTGCTTTAAAATAATCTTCGCTGACACCATCTGCCGCTTTGATATCTTCCGCAGCAAATACATCGAAAGTTACATCTGTAAGACTTCCAGTTACATATTCAAAGAGATGCTCCACAGTACCTTTTACATTGTCCAGAAGTGTCACTTTATCCAAAAACTCTCCATTTTTGTTGATGATCAGAAGTCCTGTCGGTACTTCATCTTTCATCTCTACTTTCTGAATCTCTTCGGTATCTTCCAGCGTGAACTTCACATCCATTGCTTTCAGATAACCATAAGGTGCCATTTCCTCACGAAGAGTGTATTCCTCACCAACTGTCAGTCGTTTGATCACATGTGGCTGATCTTTTACAGAAGTCCACTGATCCACAACATTTCCTTCTTTATCAAGAACGGTGAGTTTTGCCCCATCCAGTTCCACACCTGTTGTTACATCAGATTTCGTAATTTCTACTGTTGTTGGCTGGTTCTTTTTCACTGTTTTCAGTTTTACTGTCTTCACATCCTGTCCCTGGTAAGAAGCATTCAGATTCAGAACTTCATCAGAGGACACAAATCCAGCCGGTGCTTTTAACTCTTTCACATAATACTGTCCAAGTGGCAGATCCAGCGTACATACTGCAAGACCATTATTATCAGAGGTCATTTCCTGTAAGAGTGTGTCTACTTTCACGATTACTTTTCCATCTGCCTTGATATCCGCTTTGTTATAGATACCAAAGACAGCTCCTGCTACGGTTGCACCATTTTCTGCATCCTGTTTTTCTACCTGAATCGCAACTTTCTGTCGGTCATCGCCAACAGTCACTTCTTGTTCAATCACCGGTGTATCCTGATTGGCATAGACAAATGCGACTTCTGATCTGTCATGGTTCAGGACAAATCCTTCCGGTGCAGTCTCTTCTACCACATAGTAAGAACCAAGCGGCAGGTTATCAGCAACTGCTTTTCCGTCTTCCCCAGTCGTTACCGTTGTTACCAGTGCATCTTTTGCATAGATCAGCTGTCTGTTTCTGTTTTCATCTTTCTGGTAATCCGGTGTATAAATATTTTCAGCTGCATAGACATTAAATTCTGCACCCTTCAGGTATCTTTCTTCATAAACAAAATCCTTCTTGAATCCGGTCAGCATCTCACCTTTTTTATAGATCGTCAGCTTTCCTTTTACCGGATGGTTCTCGTAATCTACCGTAATAATGGCATCTCCGCTTTCAGAATCCATCTGGTATGCTGTGTTTGCATCCACTGCAATCTCTACATAATTCTTGTTGATTGTGTACCCTTCCGGTGCGTTGACTTCCTCAATTCGGTAATGTCCGATCTTCAGATTCTTCGGCATGATCAGATATCCCTGGCTGTCCGTAAAATAGGACTTGTGAGTAGTTGTCACTGGGTAAGTTGTTACCTGCTCCACATACTTCTTGTTGTC